>JAWXBT010000406.1:0-3161 GCA_034440315.1 bacterium | reverse complement strand
GCTCTAGCTTTACCAGTAATTTTTCTATCCGGATTAATCATTATTTGGTTTGTAAATGGATAATGACTTAGTTTTTTAATCCTTACGTATAGATCCATTCGATACCCCCAAATGTATACAGAATCCTGAGGGGAGAGGTTTTGAATTAGATACTCTGAAACTTCATCTATGCCATCACTTCCCTGTTCTTTAATTTCTTTTGAATGACTTAAACCAACGGAATTGAAATATGATGGCAGTATGGCCGAAAGTAAAATCAGAAAGAGCATGGCTTGATATCGCCAGGATCTCTTCTGCAAAATTATAACAGAGAAGATAGATAGAATTGCTAAAAGGGGAAGCCAAACGACTGTGTAGTAATCGTAATCTCTACTGCCCATTCCAGCCATAATAAAGAGAAGAAAAGGGGAGAGAATTAGAACCTTTCTGAAAATAGGATTTAGGAATGGCAGCTCCTCTTTCCCCAAAAGGATTGAGATGTAACCCAAAAAGCCTATACAAGTTAGCCAAATTGAAGAATCAAAAAGAAAATGATGAAGATTAATGGCGGATAGAAATATGGTCCAATAAGAAAAACTACCGATTCTTAGTTGAGATGGAAAATAAATAGTTTGTTCTATAAAACTCTGCATAGCTCCATTTTGCCACAGATAAAACAGCAGAAAACTAGGAATAATTAAAAATGCCAATCCACCTTTAAGAAATGTAAGAAATTTTTGAGAAGATGGAATAGATTGAAGAGATAAAGTTAGGATTGGTATCGTAACTAACAAGAGGGCACGCTGGTCAAAGGAAAAGCCAATTCCAGAAATTAAAAAAGCAATGTAAAGCCAAAAGTTATTTTTATTTTCTAGCAACTTAAGAATTGAAAAATATATTAGCACTATTAATGAATTAATTTCATATTGAATGGGAAAACCACAAACGAAGGGTTCTCGGGCCGAAATATAAAGAATTGCAGCTACAAAACTCCATACAAAGGAAGTGAATCTTCGAGCAATTAGAAAGATAATCAAAGAGGTAACTATTTGACTAAAAAAAGAATAGTGTCTGATAAGCTCTGGGGTGTAACCAAAAATTTTACCCCAGGCAAGAAATGGTATGACATAACCTAGAAAATGATGAGAATGATCATCTAGATATGGAACTCCACCTTTTGAGATATTGTAAGCATGATAAAGCATCTCCCCATCATCATAAAAAGCAATTGGAATATGGGAGATTGGAAACTTAAAAATATAGAAAGATGTAAATAAAGTAAAAATTAGAAGGATCAATTCTAAGCAACTTGGTTTGTTCGTAGCAGAAATCAAAGGATATCTTCTCCAGGATCTGGTAGAGCATCTGGAAATTCAAAGCCATTATTTTCTTTTGATACAAACTCAACATCTTCTCTTTCGACTAAGTCATCAAATCTGGTGCTCTCAGGAGAGAATGAGAGTCTTACAGTTCCGGTTGGACCGTTTCTTTGTTTTGCAATGATAAGTTCGGCTACGCCTTTTTCAGGGGAGTCTTTGTTATAAAAATCATCCCTATATATAAAACCAATTACGTCTGCATCTTGCTCAATAGCTCCTGACTCTCTTAAGTCTGACATCATTGGACGTTTGTCATTTCTGCTTTCTACGGAGCGATTTAATTGAGAAAGGGCAATTACTGGTACCTGAAGTTCTTTTGCTAGGGCTTTTAAAGATCTACTGATGTCTGAAATTTCTTGTTCTCGACTTACGCTACTATAAGCTGGACTTCTCATTAGCTGAAGGTAGTCAACCAATATTAATGATAGACTCGAATCTCTATGTAATCTTCTGCATTTGGCTCTCATCTCTGTAATTGATAAGGCAGGAGAGTCGTCAATAAAAATTGGGGCTTCTGCAATTTTACTTGCGGCTTCGACGATTCGTGGAAAATCTCGCTCTCCTAAGTGTCCCGTTCTGACTCTAGAGCCATCGACTCGCGCTTCGCAGCACAACATTCTCATAACAAGTTGTTCTTTACTCATTTCTAACGAGAAAACTGCTACAGGTTTATTTGAATTTAGTCCAACATTCTGAGCAATTCCAAGAGCAAGTGCAGTTTTACCCATTGAAGGTCTAGCCGCAATAATAATCAACTCAGAAGGTTGAAACCCAGAAGTTATTCTATCTAAATCCTTAAATCCCGTTGCACAACCAGTGACAAGTTCTTTTCGGTCATAAAGCTTTTCTACTTGCTTAATTGAGTCTTTAACGATGTCGCCAACTCTATAGAACGAAGGAGTCACTCTATAGTCAGAAACTGAGAGGATTCTTTGTTCTACGGAATCAATATAATCTTCAATGTCATTTTCATCTGAATATGAACTACTAATAATATCTGTGGCTTCGTGAATTAGTCTTCTTCTTAGACTTGCTTCTTTAATAATTCGTGAATAAAAAGCAACATTTGCTGAGGTCGGACTTGCAGAATTTAATTTAGAAAGATACTCCACTCCACCACAATCATCGAGGGCTGTAAGACTTTTAAGTTCATTACTAAGAATGACGATATCAATTGGCTCACGTCTTTCAGTGAGATTGACCATGGCATGAAAAATTGTTTTATGTGCAGCTCGGTAGAAGTCCTCAGCGCTTATGATTTCAAGTGCAGCATTAATTGATTCGTTATCTAATAATATTCCACCTAAAACAGCTTCCTCTGCTTCCTGAGAATGTGGAGGAACTCGTAATCCCTGAGAAGTGCCTGAGGAAGATGAATCAGAAAGAGCTCTAAGTTTTGATGTACCACGAAAACTCATAGATTTAATCTATCAAGTTAGTTTAGTTGAAAGCAACGAAAGGTTAACCTAATTTGAATAATATATCGAGCTACTGAATTATTTATATTGGAAAATCAAGAAAAGAGCTTACTCACGCCAGATAGTTTCAGAATCTGATAGATCTATCCACTTTGCAGCTGATTTTAAAATGTCACCATTGTTAAATTTTCCAAAGTCCGCAGTTGCAGTATCTATTCCTAATTCTTTTGTTAGGGAGATTGGATAAGCCAACTCTCTGCTTGGGCACACCACAGTTATGATTTTATTTACATTTTCATTTAAGGCTATCTGAACCTTTGGAACAACCACATTTTTTGGATCTATGGTTAGATTAGATTCTAATTCCTTACCATCTGTATATGGC
>JAWXBT010000405.1:0-2822 GCA_034440315.1 bacterium | reverse complement strand
CCTTTAGTTATTAGAATCGGGATCTAAAAACTCCCCTTTTTTATTGAAGAATCTATTTAATTTTAAAACTCCATCTAAAACAAACTCACCTTTATTTGTGGAAACAATCCAACTTGGAGATCTTTCAACTTGGTATTTTTCTGGCAAGGTTTCTAACATTTTAACTACTCCACCACGAGCAACGATAGATCCAACTTTCTTGAACTCTTTTAAGAGAGCTTGGCTATGGCCCATAAAATAAACTTGGCCGATGGCAAGATCGAACTGAGAAGCAACAAGCAATAACTCAGAAACTGAGAGATTAAAATTTGACGTTTCTTGTGTATTCACAATTAATCCCAACCAATTAACTAAAATTCCAGGCTTATCGCTAAATACATCTTGGGAAGTTAAAACAAAATCTTCGGGACTCTTAAAATCAAGAGTGCGACTTTTCTCCTCGATATCTGAACTAGATTCTTTCTTTTGTTGAATATGGTTTCTTTCTAGTTCCTTATCTTCTCTGATCTCTTTACTCTCACTTAGAGGATTTTGAGCATAATTTTTATCAAAAAAAGGGGAACTCTCTTGTGCAAAACTAGTACACGAATAGAAATAGATTACTAAAAATAAAAATATCTTATGATTATTAATCACAATCAACCGAATCCCATACAACATTTAAAATGTTTCCAGTGAGTTATCGAGTAAAGACCATGTTCTCCGTCTTTTCTTAATTGATCAGCGTTTGAAAATTTCGGATGTGGATCTCCAACTTTGAAGCATTTTCTTGGTGTGCGATCATGATATGTAAACTGAAGCCTGTCTTTTTCTTTATGCAATGGATAGTAGGCTGAATATGCTGCAGGTCCACTTTGATTCTTCCAGGCATCAGGATTGTCGATCTTAAAGTTACCATCATCATCTTTGGGGAAATTATTAAGCCTCATAAAAGATAGGTATTTTCCCCAACCGAGCCTTATCGCCTTTTCGAAATTTTTTCCTGCATGTACTATATCATTGTGATGTAAAGACTCTATCGTAGTAATCGGTAATGAAGCTCCCCAGTTTTTAGTGCACATCCCACCGTATTTCTCAAGATCTTCAGTTGGCATTTGATTTAAAAGCATCGGATTCAATGCACTTTCAGGATTAATTGTATTTGGAGAATACATATTATAAGGGATGTTTCCTTGAGTTTGATTCATATTATATTTAGTGCAGGCAGTAGGATCTTGCCACCATAAATTCATATCCTCCATTAAATCTTCTTCTTTATAAAGTAAAAGATAAGACATCGGATCTCTACTAAACATAATGGATGCCGGATCTTCACTTGTTAATGGGATAGGTAACTGCGTAGGAGGAGCACATTTAATATATTTTAAAATTTGATAAACCTCACTCAATGCCTCCCAAAGTCCTTGTGTCAATGTCGGACCAATAAAGTACTCTAAATGTGCAGCTGTACCTATTGTTCCACTAGCATACCTATCTCGTTCCTTAGCTTTCTCAAGATCAACATCTACATTTCCAACGACACCTGGACCATGGATCGAATATCCATGAAGTGCAGAAAATTCCGTTGCAATACTGCCTCCAAATGCAACTGTAAATGGAGTAATAATCTCTTTTACAGCCTCATAAAAAGCTGAGTATCCTACTGCTTTTATAGCTGTATAAAACAATTCAGGTAAATATCTATTTTGAAAAAAACCATGAGTGTGAACAGTCTGAACTGGCCAACGATACTCAATTTTAAACCCCGTAATAACTCCATGTCTCTTACAAAAACCTATTACTTCCAAATCTAAGCAATCCATTAATTCAGCAAGATTTGCTTCCATATCTGAAGTCATTGCTGCGACAATCCCTTCCTCAGTATTTCCTTCATAAAACATAGGATCAATTGGTTCTGACCACTGATCTACTTTAGCTTTGACTTTATTCTGTAGTGATTTTGCTAAATTACTTGCTTTTGGAAGATAGTTATCTTTGGTATCTTGAAGAAAGGCTTCTTTATTTACAGGACTTGCAAAAGTCGTTGCAGCACAGACATAAACAGTAAGTAGAAATATTATAAAATTCTTTCCTGTTCTCATAAATCTTTTTTAAAACCTAATTTTTTTTGCTTCTTTATGCAAAAAACCTTTTCCAGTAAGATCTTTTTTATAATTTCTTAAAGCTTCATCTCCCATTAACCTCTCTGTATATTGATCAGTAATTCGAATCCTGTATGGAAGACATTTAATTCCAAATCCTTCAACTAGATGATAAGCAATATTTGTTTCATCATATTCATACGGAACAATTTTGACGGTTGGTCCAAATATTTCAACAGGATCGTCGAAAAGTTCAGATTTACGCATAAATAGACGATCTGAGATTAAGGTTCCTTGTTTTAATTTACCTGCTCCTACTTTAGCTTGGGTCCTAATTTTTTCATTTTTTGTGCAATTTGGAATTATTTGATGATCTGATATTTTTTTGGACATCCAGGTTGCTAGATCCCTTGCTTTTTGTAGATTGATTTTTTTTTGAACTTCACTGAACTTAATTTCCAATTTTGATATTGAAAACAAAATCCCTTCTTCACCTTTGTAATGTTTTACAACGGAAAGTTCCAAAAGTTTTTCATCATTAGTTTTTACTTCTTCTTTGCCTGAAAGATTTTTATAAAATCGACTTTTTGAATCAAGGCCAATTGATTTAGCAAATGAGATAGAATCCTCTTCTTGCGCAGATAGTTGCGTTGTTAGAAAGAGAATTAAAAACCCAGCAATAAATATAGAAAAGCCAAATTGGCTCTTAAAAACCATTGTAAAACCAAGATTATAAAATGT
>JAWXBT010000404.1:0-14796 GCA_034440315.1 bacterium | reverse complement strand
TAATTGAGATATAAGTTTTACGACGGCAATCAAAAAAGCAGCAACGATAATTGGCGAGACAGAAGAGAGGAAAAGTCCAAAATATCTTAGAGGATGTTGTGTCTCATGCTGACCAAAGCCGTCATGTTTTACACCCGAGAGTCCAAATACCCAGCCCCAATATCTAATGATATTTTCTAAAACTTGAGGAAACACAATAAGAGGCAATAGGATTGCAAAAGTTAGTCCCCAAAAATTGATCAGATGTCTATACCTTACTGGACTGGCTTTGAGATTCCAGATTTCTTTAAGTCGACTTAGCCCAAATCCTAAAACTAAGAGAAGAACAACGCTGATTGTTTGATGACTTTGAAGGTAGGTTCCTAAATCATAAACAAAATCTCCAAAGCCATTATGAAATTTGAATATTTCTACATAATGACTTGGATGATGCCAAAAACGAGTATAAATAAGAGCAAATATTAAATGGCCAAGATAAACTGCCCAAACATCTCCCCAAGTCACTATAGAAGTTCTTTTTTCTTTTTTAGTAAAAATCCAGAGCAGAAAATTGAAAGTGATAAAACCAGCTATTAAAGCAACCGCAGTAGGTTTAGTCGCAATACATAGACCCCAAAAAACACCTGCTAGAAGTTTTCCCCGATCATTATTAGTTATGATAGCTCTGTAATAGATTAGAGTAGTCAGGACTACTAAAAAACACATAGTTGTATCAAGGTGAGCAATTCGCGAAAGAAAAATATGTTGTGAATCTAAACTTACGAGCAGTGCGGCAAGAAGTGAAATCCCAGTTCCTAAGTAACTTACAAAACCTAAAACAATCAGAGGTGCCAGTAGAGATGAAAAGAAAGCAATTGAAATTCTAGCAGCAGAATAGGCATCAATATAATTTTTATCACCAAACCTATAGTTACGCGCAGTATTGATTTTAGTTGCGATTAATTCACCAACGGCCATTGTCCAGGCAGCTGGAATTCCAGGGTGTGCAAGATGTGTAGTTGTGTTTAAAGGATCGCTTTTTAACTTAGTTAAAATTTGCGAACTCCTTTTAATCCAATGCTCTTCATCAGACTGAAGGGCGGGTTCTTGAATATGGCAGAGTCTTATTGCCAAACATAAGGCATATACAATAAAGGCTAGAATGTATTTGTTCTTAAAAAACTGAAACATGACTATACTGAATTGCCCTATTTTCGTATTAAGGTCCAGGACCCTTGTGTCAAAAACCCTAACAAGGTGCTATCTTTACTTGGCAAGTGAGTCTTTTAAATCCTTTAAATCGAGTCTTATAACAAATGACTTCTTTTTTGTACTTTGATATTTTTGAGCTGTTAGGCAAGCTGCATCCAGTTGTAGTTCATTTGCCGATTGGGCTTATTACTTTTGCCGCCATTGTCGAGATCTATTCTAAGCTCTTTTCTAGAAATCAATATAGTATAGAAAAAACCCTTTCTGTTTTTACATTTGGAGCAATTGTTTCTGCCATAGCAGTTGTTTTCGGATATTATAACGCTTCTAGCGAAGATTTTAGCACTGAATCTTTTGATACCTTATTTTTGCACAGTTGGGGCGGCATCATAACCTCAGTTTTTGCGATTATAACTTCTCTAATTGGTCAAAAATATTTTCAAAATGGCAATAAATTTCATTTAAAACTTTATCGATTCTTAGTTGTTGTATCCGCTATTGAGGTGGGTGTAGTGGCTCATTTTGGTGGTTTATTGGTGCATGGTGAGAATTATTATACAGAGATATTCGCTCAACCAAGTACTTTGCCTGAATCATCGAAGATCAAAGTTAGTTATGAGCAAGATGTTCAGCCCATACTTCAAGAATCTTGTTATAAGTGTCATGGAGATGGCAAGCGTAAGGGCGGATTTAATCTCGAAAGTCGGGCTGATTTTCTTAATAGTGGGAAACATGGTCCCAATATTAAAATTGGCCATAGTGATCAAAGTCAATTAATTGATCGGGTTGCCGGATTATCCAGTAAGAAAGTTATGCCTCCTAAGGGTAAGAAGCTAACTTCTGAAGAGATCGGTATTTTGCGTGCTTTTATCGATCAAGGGGTAAGTTGGGCAAGTGAGGATACCAAGAAGTATAATAGGATTGAAAAGGTAGCGACAAATCCAAGACTTCCGGATCTTCCAACTTCAGAATATTTAAATCCAATTGATAAGATCCTCTCAGAATATTTTACAAAGAAGAATCTTGGAAATTTCCAAACTGTAGATGATCGAATATTTGCCAGACGAGTTTATCTTGATCTTGTGGGCCAAATCCCTTCAGCACTTGAGTTACAAATTTTTCTAGAGAGCAAACAAAAAAATAAACGCTCAGTTCTAATCCAAAAACTTCTTTCTGATAATCAAAGATATGCAATGCACTGGATGTCTTTTTGGAATGATGCCCTTAGAAATGACTATTCTGGTCCCGGATTTCTCCTAGGAAATCGGAAAGAAATTACAGGTTGGCTTTATAAGTCATTATATCAAAATATTTCATTTAATAAGTTTGTTACGGAACTTTTGAATCCTCAACCACCATCCGCTGGTTTTTTACGTGGAATACGCTGGTGGCAAAATGGTGTTGTTAACGCCAATGAAGAGCCAGCAATGCAAGCAGCTCAAAATGTTGCCCAGGTTTTTATGGGCATCAATCTTAAATGTGCTTCCTGTCATAGTAGCTTTACAGATTCGTGGACTTTGAATGATTCATACGGATTTGCAAACCTGATTGGCAGTAGAAGATTAGAAACTAACGAGTGTAATGTAGCCCAAGGGGAATTTGTTGAGCCTGCTTTTCTCTATCCCGAACTTGGTAAGATTCAGAGTCGTGGTCGAGCAAAGAGAAGGGCTGAATTAGCTTCGCTGATGACTAGTGAAAAAAATGGTAGATTTGCACGAACTTTTGTTAATAGATTATGGGCTAACTTTTTTGGTATTGGAATTATTGAACCGATAGATGAGTTGGATAGTCCAGCTTGGAACCAGGATTTATTAGATTGGCTAGCCGCTGAATTTGTCAGATTGGACTATGATGTTAAAAAACTTATCGAGGTAATTTTAACGTCTCAAGCTTATCAAATGCCAAGTGTGGGAGCTGAAGAGAATTTTAAAAATGATTTTGTCTTTAAAGGCCCAGTTGTAAGGAGATTGTCCGTTGAGCAACTTATTGATTCAATCTCGCTTATTTCAGATGTTATTCCTAAAGTTACCTCTGCTGATATAGAAAGAACTCTTTTCACCACACTTAGTATAGTAAAACCAACTTTGAATATCCCTAGTCACAATGGAGAACCGCGAATACTTTACAAAACTCCACAGATTAATCAAACCTCCGGAACTTTAAAAATCAAGGCAGATGTAAAAGGAGCAGAGTCACTTTGGTTGATTGTTGTGCGTGGTTTTAAAAAGCAAGATAAAATAAAAGCACTAAGAGATCAGATAGAGTTAGTTTCAGAACAAGATCAAGGTTTTGGTGATACGACAGTGACGGATCTTTTAAGCCAAGGACTTGAGAATCGGCGCAAAGCAAACGATCATAATAAAAAGGCAAAAGAGCGATTCGATTCAAGAAAAATTCCAAAATATGAAGCTACTTGGCATTCTCCAACTCTGGTTGATCATACTGGAAAGCTCTATCCACTCTGGGATTATACTAAGTGGCAAGTTGATGACTTTGTTGAGGAAGATATTCTGCCAATTGGTCAATCTACAAAACTAAACAAAGTGGAATTTGCGGATCGTGCCATCAAAAGCAAGGCATTTTCTGCAATTCAATTTAATCTAAAAGGTAAAAATTTTAACAGATTTGAATCTGAGGTAAGCTTAAGTGAACTTGCCCCAAATGGTAAATTCTTGCCTAGGGATGTTGAGTTTTGGGTTGTTGCGGATTTGCCCATTAGATCAGTTTTTTCTCTTGCTTCTGAATTTACATTATCCATGGGGCGACCCAGAAGAGAACAGATTGTAACAAGGAGAAACACTCTTACAACTACTATGCAAGCACTTGAGCTTTTAACTGGCCAAGAATTTTCTGATATGATTTCAAGAATTGCGACTTCGGCACCTTTTCAAAATATTCATTCTGTAAATTCCGCCGCGAAGTATGTTTTTTCGAATTATCTCGGCAGAATGCCTAGTGATGTGGAAATAGAAGCGATTAATAAAATCTTTCAAGGTAAGATGACTCCTCAAATGATTGAGGATCTACTTTGGAATGTGGTATCTTTGCCGGAGTTTCAACTGATTATTTAAGACAATAAAATGTTTGATCTTCTAAATAAAAAACTAAATATAAAATGGAATAGACGCGATTTTCTCAAAATTGCCTCACAGACTACATTAGCAACCCTAGCAAGTGGGTATCCCAGAATTTCTTGGGGCATTGAAAATGAAAACAGTGAAAATGAAAATATAGAAAAGATTTTACCCAGAGCAGATCAAGTAATTCTTCTTTGGATGGCAGGCGGACAGGCTCATACTGAGACTTTTGATCCAAAAACTTATACTCCTTATATCCGGGGCAATCGACAGTATAAACTAATTTCAACTTTTCCATCGATTGATACGGCTGTTGATAATATTAAGTTTAGTAAAGGCTTGGAGAATATTGCCTCCGTAATAGATCGTGGTGCAGTCATCAGATCTTTCTCACCTCCAGATCTTGGCCACATTCTTCATTCTAGACACCAGTTTAATTGGCATACTGGATATATTCCCCCTCAAACCGTGGAAGTACCACATATTGGTTCGATGATTTCAAAAGTTATGGGTTCAATGAACCCAGATTTGCCTGGCTTTGTTCATATTGGCCAACGTCTTGATATTGATGGAGCACCGGAAGTACAAGCATTTCTGACCTCAGGCTTTCTGGGAGGAGAGTTCGCTCCGCTTCTTATCCCATATCCAGATCAAGCAATGAAAAAAATAAGCCCTCCGGCTGGTATGGAGATGGGCAGATTTGAAAATAGATATAAAATATTTAAAGAACTTGTTAATAAAACTCCTACTGGCCAATTGGGAAGTGACTATCAAAGAAACTCCTTATTAAATGCCATGGAGAATGGGTATAGAATTATTAACTCTCCTTCTGCAAATGCTTTTGATCTCTCACGAGAACCCAAAGAAGTTCACGATCAATATAATACAGGTAGATTTGGATTAGGCTGTTTATTAGCCCGTAGATTAATTGAAAGCGGAGTTAGGTTTGTTGAGGTCTCAACGGAACATGTACCATTTGGAAATTGGGATACTCATGTTGATGGACATCGAAGAACAGTCGAGATGAAGAAAGCCATAGATGCTCCGGTGGCCCGACTCATTAAAGATCTTGAAGAGAGGAAACTTTTAGATAGAACACTGGTAATTATCGCTAGTGAGTTTAGTCGAGCTGCTTACAAAGAAGGAATGGATCTCGATCCGCATAATAAATCTTTTATTATGCATCAGATCCATAGCTACGGACTACATAGACATTTTACAGGAGCTGGATCCGTTGTGATGTTTGGTGCTGGTATTAAGAAAGGATCGCTTTACGGTAGAACTGCTGATGAAGCACCATGTCAAACCATAGAAGATCCCGTAAACTTAACAGATCTGCATGCCACTATTTTCCACGCTCTAGGGATTCCAGCAGATTTAAGTTTCGATATCGAAAAGCGGCCATTCTACGTCACTGAGAATGGATTAGGAAAACCAGTTATGGAGCTTTTTGCTTAAAACTATACTTCAGCAATCTTAATATCAGAATCGTCAGAATCACTTTCCGATCCTTCTAGCTCCTCGATTTCTTCGCTTTGTTCCTCCAACTCTTTTTTGAATTCATCTCTAAAGTCAGGTTCATCATCCTCCTCTTCCGGAACGGCTTTTTGAGGAAGGTTAGCTTGACGTAGTTCTGAAGCGGTTACTTGAGAAGCCGTTTCCATTTCAAACTGATACTCATCGGGACGGAGTCGGCCATCAGCGATAATCAAAATTTGAACATCTTTTTCAAGTTCAAGTTTTGCAAGTTCAGCACGTTTGTTATTTAACAAAATCAGAGCAGCTGATGGATGTAGTCGGGCTTTTACAACGGACACTCCGCCAACAATGATGGCAGCTTGAATTTTTCTCAAAGCTTCAAGAGCTACTAGATTTGAATCTTTGATTTGTCCAGATCCGTTACAGGTTGGGCAGGCTTGATGACTTTGAGTGCTGAGTGGGGCTCTTAATCTTTGTCGGGACATCTCTAAGAGGCCAAATTTTGAAAGGTGTGTGATTTCAATTCTTGCTTTATCACCTTTGATCTCATCTTCCATTTTTCTTTCAAGAGCCGACTTATGACGCTTATCAAGCATGTCGATAAAATCAACTACAATCAGTCCACCAAGATCTCTTAAACGCAATTGTCTTGCCACTTCTTCGGCAGCTTCGAGGTTTGTTTGAAAAGCAGTATCCTCAATATTTTGTCCTTGCGTGGCTTTGCCTGAGTTTACGTCAATTGCAACTAAGGCTTCTAATTGTTCAATTACAATAGCACCACCAGATCTAAGTTTTACTTCAGGTGCAAGGGCAGCCTCGACCTGTTTGTCTATATCGTATTCAGCGAAAATTGGAGTTGGCTCAGCATACTGCTTAATACGAGATCTATAGCGTGGCATAACGCGAGCTACGAAATCTTTGACCTGCTCGAATGTTTCAGGATTATCAATTAACACTTCGCGAATTTCTGGGGTGAAGTAATCTCTCATAACCCGAGTTGGCAGATGATTATCTTCATAAAGAAGTGCAGGACACTTGGCTTCTTGAGATGCAGTCAGAATATCTTCCCAAAGTGCCAATTGAATACTTAAGTCACGACTGAGTTCGCTTTGAGATCGATCAAGTCCAGCAGTTCTAACGATAATGCCAATGCCTTTTGGAATCTCAAGTTCTTTAGATAGATTTTTCAGTCGAACTCGTTGTTCTTCATCAACTATCTTTCTGGAAATGCCACCTTTGTCACTACCAGGCATCAGTACAATATAACGACCAGGAAGAGATAAATATGTTGTAAGGGTTGCGCCCTTAATTTCTCGTTCTTCTTTGACGATTTGAACAACTAGTTCTTGCCCAGCTTCAAGAACATCTTGAATTCTTACTCTACCTCTACGTAAAGAAGGATCGTAATTTTTAAAATAGGCTGGATGGATATCATTGATCTGCAAGAATCCGTTTCGCCTTGTACCAAGATCTAAAAAAGCAGCCTGTAGACTCGGTTCAATCCGAGCAATCTTAGCTTTATAAATATTCCCTTTAGTATTCTGACCCGAAGTCGACTCAAATTCGAGCTCAACTAATTTTTTATCTTCGACAATCGCAATTCTACATTCTTCTTGGTGAACTGCGTTGATAAGCATGAATTTGTCCATCTGGATTGTCCCGCTGATGCTTGAACCAGATTTAACAGAGTTAGTTCTTTAGGTGCTGAATTTCTAACACCAAGATGTCTTGGTCTATTTGCCGAAGACAGCTCATGATCGTTAATATTTTCGTCTAGATTTTTGTTGAGATGAAGTTGTGATAACAAAGCAGAGCACACTTGGGTGCCGCAAGTTTTGTCACCAAAGACTTCATTTAAAACGGTATCCTCAAACGAATAAATAGCCATGAGATTAAATTAGAACTTTGTAACCCAGTATCTGGTTCAAATTGAATTTAAGTTAAACTTTAGTTCAAGAAATAAATTTCTCGACTTCTTAATAAATCTATAATCCTTTTAGTAAGATAGGAGAGTAAGGATTCAAACTCTCGGATCTCTCCAATATAAATTATCTTTGCAACTCATACTAGCTAATAAGCTATACAGCCCAAAGTCGCACTATATCATTAAAGACTCAATTTTTGAACCAATCGATTCACTCAGTTTGATCATCTAAAATGATGTTAGATAAATTTTTGCCAAATCCTGTATAATTACCAATGGAATTAGTTGGTTATGATTTGGTGTGAAGCTAAAATATCAGGCCTTCTATGTATTAATCCAATATCAGGGAGCTGCCGATATCAGAGAAGTTAAATGTAATCTTAGGGGAAAACCGATGAAGTTACGAGTAATTCAGGGAGCCACTCCAGGCAGAGTTTTTGAGATTGTTGATGGTTTAAATCTCTTGGGTCGCGAGTGCAATGCAGGCGACAGTAATATCATTGATTTAGAAGGTGAAGATTTAGAAGAAAAAATGTCTCGGCAACATGCCGTCATACAAAAACAGGGCGAGACCGCCATCATCTGGGATCTCGGAAGTCTTAATGGTACTTTTGTAAATCGAGGAGATCGCCTTAAAGAGGGTGATAAACTTCCTCTGCAAAACGGTGATAAATTAATTTTGGGTAAGACTGCTTTTGTGTTTGAGGTTTAGGTTAGGATCAATTATGAGTCTTCGCAGTATCGTTCTTCTTTGGCAATAATTTTTTTGTGTCTATTTAACCCGATTATTTTGTTGGCACAGAAGACATGGACAAAGCATGATTGAGTTTTTATTTACTAGACTTACTGGTGACATGTTGTGTGGGCTTGAAAAAAATCTTACAGGACTTCAGTAAAGAGATTTTAAAAAAACTCAGTATTCTTTATAATTGATTATGATACCGCGATGGATACACAAACAGGTTTCTCCTCTTCTTCCTTTTCTAACACTTCTCTCAACAATTTTTTCCCTTTGTGCAATTGAATTAGTGCTTTGGTTTGCCAATCCAGCAAGTACCCTAGGCAAGAACGGAATAATCGATGGTAAAATGTATACTTGGGGAATCGAGATCTTGAACAACAAGTTAGGCTATCGTGAAAAAGAGTTTATCACACCGAAGCCACTTAATACTTATCGAGTCATGGTTTTGGGTGATTCACTGTCTCGTCTCAAATCTCTCTTTCCTCGTAACGGAGGTAGTTTCGCAACAGGCCCTCAATAGAAATATAAGAAATATTTTTCTGTAAGATGAAGATTGTTTTTTACTTCAAGGTTGGAGTGGAACCATCCGTTCATCGAAGAATGTGATAATGAGTGCCTTGTATCTTTGTTTATATTACAAGTCCAATCGACTTTTATCAGCGAAGCTTCAATGCCTTACCAAATTCTCAATATGCTTTACAAGTTCTGAAGGTTTGCAAGGCTTTGTAAGTACAAGGTTGCAACCAGCGTTCATGGCATCGGTATGTACATCAGTGTCATCGAGTGCGGTGAAAGCAACGATCGGAGCTGTGATTCCTTTAGCTCTAATTTGGCGGACTGCCTCCTGGCCAGTAATGCCGGGCATCATGAGATCAACTAGGATAATGTCGGGCTTAGCTTCTAATACACATTCAACAGCCGAGGTGCCATCAGCTCTTCTGACAACATCAAAGCCTTTATCTTCAAAGAGTAAATCAATAAGATCTAAGGAGGTAACATCATCGTCCACAACTAAGATTTTTATTTTGGCTTTGCTCATATATCTTACAAATAACAGCTAAGTGGTTGAATGCAACAGTAGATTTAGGGACTTAAGAAAGATGCCATAAGAGCTTCTAAAGATACGTTTTTCTGTTTCCTTGTAATAACAGTTCCTGAAGTTTAAATGCTGAATTGTATTGCCTTACCTAAGGTATTAGAATGATTAAACAAAATTTGCTAGCCCTAGTATTTTTCTCCGTTGTGGGTTGTAGCCCAATGACTGGAGAAATTGCCAAGCCAATCACTTTAGGTGCTGCTGGAGCTGCTGCCGGTGCGGGTGTTGGCGCTTTAGTTGGAGCCATTATTCCAAACGGTGATTTGGGAATGAGTGCAGCATTAGGTGCTGGAGTTGGTGCTGTAGCTGGATCTATCACTGGATATATTAGCCAAGAGATGGAACGGGCCGAGATGAAGCGCATTGATCAAAGTATTAGGACCACTCAATCTGAAATTGATAATCGCCAAAAAGAGATTGATATTTTACATCAAAAAAATCTAGATGAAGCCCAGCGCGGTCAGCCCGATTATGATTTAGGTGAAAGATTGTACGATGGAGCAGTGTTAGGCAATCCGTACCGCTAACTCGGTGTTGAAGAGCACTTCACTTTGGATGTTGTGGTGAAGATTTGCGTGACATGGTTCGCTAAGCCGGATCTTTCGTTCGCGAAGTTTTGGAAAGAGAGCGCACTCGCTCCAGCAGTGAAGATCCTAGCGATCTTGAGGGTTTGAAGAAATAATTTACATCTGTCAAATTTATTGTATCTGAATCTGAGCATCGATCGCAGTAGTGTCGAGGGCCTATATCGACAAAAGGAGTAAAGCTTCCGAACCGCTAATTTTTGATATATTTTTTCATAAGCAGATTTAATGTTCTGATCGAGAACTGCATCACCAGTTGTTCCATGCAAAAGAATTTGACTCATTAACCCTTCGGCAACTTTAAGATCCCTTAGCCATTCTAAGGTTTGGCCAGCAGTGGCTCCGCCCACCTCTTCTCCATTAGTTCGGCTAACTTCAACTCTAATTGTATTGGCAGAATCAAATGGCTTAAGATTTACAGAATTAAGATCGTTCCTTTCTTATCTTGCTTTACTTATGGCTCTCTGTACATCGCTGAACGCTGCTTCAGATAAAGAAGTCATTTTTTATATCTTTGTAGGTCTTCTTCAATTCGTCCGAAAAAATTAGGACTTCTGTTTCCTTCTTAATCAAGCCCTATTGCTTCGGTCAATGCTATATCCATGAATAAATTTTTATTAAAGGACTTAAAAGAAAAAAGAATAGTCCCGTCCTTGGGGTCTATTTTTAATTTTCTTTATTCCTCAAAAGCACTACTTGATTGAGCAGATGTTTCTATTTCAAATAATATTACGGGATCCGTTTCTTCAAAGCCAGTGCAGCACTCGCATTTTGTGAGTCTACATCCATGATGATTATCCGATGCACCGTCAGATAATAAACAAGTATATGTCTTATTTTCCAGTGTGCATGCAGGCTCTCCCGGATCGCTAATGTCAAAACTACAAACAGTTTTCAGCTTACAATATTTTGTGCATTTCTCATAGGCATTATTGCGAGATTGACTCTTCGCTTTTGTTGCAGCGGTCTCTTTATCTTTATTTTTTGCGGATCCTCCATAAAAATGACCTTCTGGATTTGAAGCAAAAGCGGAAGATGCATTTCCGATTAGAACTAGAAAAAAACGATGCAGATAGTACGGCAGATGTAATTACAACGATTCATTAAAACCTCCAAATTGAGTAAACAAATAAAAAGGGATAGTTCAGAGTAATATTTAGATCTTCATAGATTGTGAAATATGCCTCTCTCTTTCTCCCAATCTAGTTATGTATAAAGGCATTTATAATGTCGCATCTAATTTATATTTTTCTTTTATGTTTATTCTCTGAAGGATCGGTGTAATCAGTATTATATTGAATTTTAAAGACTATATTGGCAACAGAGAGACCCC
The DNA here is from genome assembly GCA_034440315.1 of bacterium. Classification (GTDB taxonomy): domain Bacteria; phylum Bdellovibrionota_C; class UBA2361; order UBA2361; family J135; genus JAWXBT01. The sequence goes on along the minus strand of JAWXBT010000404.1, from coordinate 3,373 downwards.
AATTAGAGTAACTCTGATGTATAAAACATCTATTCTAAGATCTACAATTTTAATTTCAAAATTGCCTGTCATGAGATATCTGTGCGTTTCACTCAAGGTGTCAATTTCATACCTATACCGCACTGTGACAGGGGAGCTCAAATCGTCAGAAATTTATGATAGTCACTGGATCTTTTTACGATCGAGTGTCGTGGAACGTTCGATGATATTCTAAGACAAGAAAGACAAGCTTATTAATTTGCTGGTGCTCGCCGCGCTCTTATTATTTCAATAACTGCTGGCAGAATTGAAACGATAATTATGCCTAATATGACCAATCCAAAATTATTTTTTACAAATGGAACTTCGCCAAAAATATATCCAGCATAGGTCAGGGATAATACCCAAAGTAGGGCACCGGCTACATTGTACAATGCAAATTGAAAGTAATTCATTTTGCCAACACCGGCCAAAAATGGCGCAAAGGTTCGAACAATTGGAACGAAGCGGGCAATGATAATAGTTTTGCCGCCGTACTTATCGTAAAACTTTTGGGTCTTTGCCAAATATTCCGGCCTAAAAATCTTTGAGTTTTTTCGTTCGAAAACTTTTGGGCCAATGTAGTGACCAACCATATAGTTAACCGCATCGCCAAGAATCGCGGCCACAACTAAGCCCAGTGCTAAAAGATGAACATTAAGTCCGCCGCGACCAGCGAGTGCACCAGCAGCAAACAAGAGAGAGTCTCCAGGAAGAATAGGAGTCACCACCAATCCTGTTTCACAAAATACGATAAGAAAAAGTACAAGGTATGACCAAATCCCGTAGTCCCTAATTAAGACGTCCAGGTGTTTATCAAGGTGCAGAAAGAAGTCGATGAAATAGCCAAGTGTTTCCATAGATGAAGGAACATAACTTACCTTAAGTTATAGGAAAAGAGTCTCTGTACGAAACTATAAAAGAAGTGAAAAATGACTACCGCCTTAGTGTAAGTCATTTATTAGATTCCGTTTTGATTTGATGATTAATATAGGTGACCTAAGGAGAGCTTAATTATAGACACATCCTTTGCCTTTCAGAGGTAGCTAGGGTTCTAGCTGAGTTGACTCGGGTAGTATCAGACATGCGAATCTACGCAAAGTTTGCACAATCTTTATAATGACTCCGGTTAAAAAAGTATTTGGAAATTACTTATTGGGATAGCTATAGTAATTCTTCATACTAATTTTTCTAAAATATTTAATAAAGATCTTTAAGAAGTCATATAGTGCCAGGCACCTTACCTTCCACAGGATCAAAATTCACATCGTCGCCTGAGCAAATTATTACCGGTAGGCTTGACTGCTTCTCTCGTATCTTCTTATTCACATCTAAACCGCCACCACCTGGAATATTCAGATCCAACATAACCACATCAATCTTAGGTTTATTCAGGGCAGATAATGCTTCGGTTGCGTTACCAACGCCGACTATATGTCGTAACTAACTAAGAATCTTTCGGTAGCTTCACGCACGAATTCTTCATCTTCAACTAGGAGAATTCGCTTGTCTTGGAAGGATGAATAATCAGGCTTGCTCATGTAGTTAGTATATAGGGGATGGTACCTTCTGTCCCTAGTTAATCTCCCGTCTTAAGCGTGATTCCGAGTTCAACCAGTCCATCTCGCCAAGGTAAAACATGAATGCCATCTACTAACTTAGCCCTTGGCTCCTGACAAAGGCAGAAGCACTCACTCTCTGGTATGTCTGCTCCAAGTTGACGTAGTGATTTTAAGTGTTCATCTTTTATAAAATCTGCTGATTTTATTTCCACCAATGCTAGTGGCTTGCCGGGTCGGTCAATTATTAAATCAATCTCAAGATTATCTTTGGTGCGCAGATATGAAAAGCGCCATCCATTGGAAGCATAATTTGATAACCGTACAATCTCGCAAATAATAAAATGTTCAAAAGCTTTTCCAAATCCATAGTTATGCGGCGTCAATTCAGCGCGCAATCCACCGGCCAAGGCCCGAGTGACCCCGAGGTCAAAGAAATAGTATTTAGGAGCTTCCCGTTGGCGTTTACGAACTGATTGATGAAATGGATCTAGACGAAAAGCAATTAGGGTGTCTTCAAGGATCTCAAAATAAGTCTGGATAGTGGGAGTACTAAGTCCTACATCTCTACCAATAGCAGCATTGTTAACCGGCTCACCATTCATCTGGGCAGCTACTTCAAGGAATCTCCGAAAGGTAGGGGCCGAGCGAGCAATTTGCTCTTCTAAAATCTCTTCACGTAAATATGTATGAACATAAGAGGAAAGAAATTCAGCGCGTGTCGCGTCAGAGTCAGCCGTTACGATTGCTGGCAGCGAACCCCACGTCAGCATGGAATTTAGGTTGTACTCTTTGGGCACCTCTAGGTGTGTTAACGGAAATAAATAATTAAGAAATGCCCTACCAGCAAGTAAGTTGGCCTGCCCACGTTTTAGTTTTCGTGCGCTTGATCCAGTAAGAGCAAAGAGGAGATTTCGCTCCTTTGGACGCTCAGTATGGATTCCCATTTTGGCTTGGCTATGTGCTTCAATTTCTAAGTGAACCATATCCAATAGAGCAGGTGCTTTTTGGACTTCGTCTATCACTACCCATTGAGTACCTTTGGTGGGTAACGCTGCTATAAAGTCTGATAGTTGCTGAGGGTGTATTGCAAATCGATCAAAATCATTGGCATTGAGAAGGTCGATATAGGAACTGTTTTCCTTCGGTAATTTCGTTCTAAGTAAGCTTGTTTTTCCTACTCCGCGTGCACCGAAGAGAAAAAAACTGTGAGATTTGACAGGGTTAGATATTCTTGTTAATAATGCCATATATGCTTTATAAACGGCTGCCATTTATAAAGCAAGGTATTTTTCACTAATATCTTATGGTGAGATCCAAAAATATACAGATAGCGTTTGTATCAGTCCAACTCTCACTGACGTGTTTTACACTGAAGAACACGGATACATCAATTCGCTATACCCTTAAATTTGTTACTTATTTGACTCAAATGGAACTCATAGAAATAGTACGGCTATGAGAATTCTGTTCCTGGCTATACTTTCTGTCTTGATGGGCTTGTTGCAAATCTTTCTTTTCTCGTAACGGAGGTAGTTTCGCAACAGGCTCTCCTGAACTTGTCAAAGGGATGAAGGCGGATTCTTTTGGGCAAGGACTTTTGAAATTCACTATAATGACTCCTTTTACAAGCTATAGTAAGTCCAAAAAGAACATTCCGAAAGAAAATATTTTTTGGAATTACGATCCCCCGGAGGGATGATAAATAGTTATCCCAATTAAATGTTTTAAATAAACCGAAGGTTTTCATCAGAAAAGTATTCGGAAATTACTTATTGGGATAACTATAGTAATTC
>JAWXBT010000403.1:0-3033 GCA_034440315.1 bacterium | reverse complement strand
TATTTGTCATTACCTTTTATTTTTTATATTTCTGGCTTTCTAAAGAGGGTAAAAAGAAGGCGAGACGGTCACTCTACATTTTGTTTTTTATTGGAATGGTCTCTGGTTATCTGCTTATGCACCTATTGCCGGAGTGGTCCCAAAAGATGCTGCCGGGCCAGATTACATACTTTGGAAGCTTCAATTTATGGCTTTATAAAAAGTTTTATTTAGAAACCATAGGGGTCTATGGATTGTTGGGGATACTTTTCGCAGTTGTTTTTTTTAGGCGGCACTCACTTTTATTCTTAATCTCATTGGCACCGATATTTTCCTTACTTTTTCCACCTAGCGCATTATTAATCTCAAAAGTTTTACCGGATGGGTATTTAACCTATAGAATCCTATATGCCTTTCCGCTGGCAGTTGCTTTTGTAGTCGGCTCCTTAGAGTTATTGGAAGTAGTGGGAAAGAAATTAAACTTATCTTCCAATTTTCGTCTATGTTTCTGTGTTCTCATTATTTTTTCTTTTTCCTACCCAATCGCTTATCCTTGGAGGGGGAAGTTGCGATTCCAACTGGATCCTGGCTCAAAAAATCTGTCGTTAGGTTATTTGGATGAAACTGCTGAATGGTTTACGGCGGAAAGAGAGATTGAGCACTGGAGAAACTGTTGGTTTATCTCTGATCCTATTACCAAGACAGCGCTTTCGGCTCATCTTGGAATTCCGGATCTTTTTTACGGAGGTGAGAGCACTCGGCGGGCTCGCATAGTGGAATCACGGGACTTTCCAAATACTCCTGGAATACTAGATTATGCCTTATCAAAGAGTCCTTTTTGCGGAGTATTAGTAGTTGATAAGGATAATATAGAAAATCCGCAAAGTTTCTGGGGGATTGAATCCGGTCATTGGAAAGCAGAATGGGCTGATTTTGATCGGTTAGTTAGTAGCCAATTTAGAGAAGCAGCAGTCGGATTGCAGTCGCAGGGCTGGACAAAAACTAGGGTTCCGCCATTTTACTCTCTCTATGAGCCGACTATAGATAGGAATAAGTGAAGATTCTATAGAAGTATCGTTTTCTTTGTGGTTGAAATTAGTTAAAATGGTAAACACAATTATTTAGCCATCGCAGGTTATTATGAAGACCTTAAATACCGTGAATTCACATTCTGAAACTGAAGAGCAATCTACCGAGCACCTTGTGGATTGGATTGTTAATGGTTTGCGAGAATGGAAGATTGGTTTGGCCGGAGTGTTGCTGGGTATTATCGGGACGGTATTTTTATTTCTTTTAGCGCCTAAGCAATATGAAAGCACAGCTGTTTTAACAGTGAAGTCAGATTTGCAACAATTACCCAGAGTATATCGCAGTCTTATTCCAACAGCAGAAGCAATTGTTGCACAATTAATTGAGCAGTACGACGTTAATGACAAAGTAAAAATGGGCAAAACACTTCCAAGATTGGAATCTGTTTTTCGTTCCGAGAATATTCTTTATATCTCCTCGCGGGCCGTTGAACCAAAAGGTGCTTTAGGCCATCTTATGGGGGTGATTGTTAGGTTGAAAGAAGATTCAATGAAAGATCTTCAAGAAGCCTTGAATTTACAAAAGTTGAGCATCGATCAAAGTGAGAAGCAGATGGGTTCTCGTAAGGCTCAGATCGAAGCCTTGTCAGCCAGTGAGAAGTCTTTAGGAAATAACGAATTGGCATTAAAAGGCCTTTTAGCTATTGAGAAAGAAAAAGCTTTGCGTGAATGGTCAGTAAATGAGGAGATCTTATTTCAAAAAAAATTAATCTCTTTATCGCTTCACGCCAGTACCATAGATGTAGTTTCCGAGCCTAAGCTTCGTTATGAAGGTAAGCCAGCCCAGCCGAGAATGCGTTGGTATTTTGTGGCTGGCGCTTTGGCAAGTTTATTCCTTGGAATTGTTTTTATCTTTGGTAAAAGAGTTATCAAAGAAATTAGATTTCGTTTAGCTTAAATTTTAAAATAGAGCGCTTAATTCTTAATTTGATCGGCGGATCCAGTAAACTTTTGCATCGTTACATGACCTTCGGCAGAAACTCCTTTGAATTTTAGAACCGCTGCAAAAGTGAAAATCAAGATTTTTAAATCTAAAAGAAGATTCCAGTTATCTACGTACCAGATATCTAATTTAAACCGTTGATCCCAACTAAGAGTGTTCCGTCCGTTGATTTGAGCCCATCCTGTAAGACCCGGTAAAACTTCATGTCGACGAAACTCCTCTTTTGAGTAGAGAGGTAAATATTCCAGCAGTAAAGGGCGAGGCCCTATAAAGCTCATCTCTCCCTTAATGATATTTATAAGCTCGGGGAGTTCATCTAGACTTGATGCTCTTAAGAGATGACCAAAAGATGATAAACGTTTTTCATCTGGTAAGAGTTCTCCAGAGGAGTTTCTTAACTCCTTCATAGTCCTAAATTTGTAAAGAAGGAAAGGTCGTCCATCTAATCCAGCTCTTTCTTGAGTAAAAAGAATCGGAGACCCGAGAAATATTCTAACTAGAAGAGCGACTATTATAAGCGGCACAGCCAGTATTAATAGAAAGGAGAAAGCAGCAACCAGATCAAAAATGCGTTTCGTCTTATAGGAAATCGGAGATGTCTTTTGTCTATCCATATTTAATTTCAGAAAGATAGCATGACCTAAGTAAGACTAACAACTGGAAGAGAGACGGCAGCGTGACAAACTGGATTTCGTTGTTTAAACTCCGCTAATCAGGAGATATATCTATGGATAAAAAGCTAGTCATATGGTTAGTAAAGGATGCTGAGCCATTACCTCTAGATCCATCTCAGAGGCTATTTAGAACCGGCTTATTAGCCGACACCTTGGTTAAGCAGGGACATCAGGTGCATTGGTTTGCCAGTCGTTTCGAACATGCCAGAAAAAAATCCGTTGTTTCTCCGTCCCCTATAAAAGTGAATAGCAATTTGACCCTACATCTTCTTGATGGGGATGGTTATACAAGTAATATCTCTCTGGCACGCATAAAACATAATAAAACTATCGCTAATCATTTTACACG
>JAWXBT010000402.1:0-5355 GCA_034440315.1 bacterium | reverse complement strand
TCAGATGATGCTCCTTCTCTAAACGTCGGATAGGTTAATGTGAAATTTAGATTTTCTCTTAAATATTTAGAACTAACTCTTTGGTTTGAAAGCATTGTATGTAAACCACGTGCCTGGGCATCTTCTATTGATATTGATGCAGGAAAAGGGAAATGAAAGGTATTACAATAGTATCTAACAACATCGATCGATGGAGTTGGCTCAGAATCGGAAGCACAAAGGACAGCCGGTGGGTTTTCCATCTTACAAACAAGATCAATTATCTTAGCAAGATCTTCTACCTGAATTCTGTTGCTCCAACGACTTCCATCACCAATCAATGGATACCGTCCTTTTTTAAGAGAATTACCAATCCCTCTGCCAGGTCCATAAATAGCTGGAATTCTAAGTACTACTGTTTGAGGAAAAACTTTTCTATAAATCTCTTCAAAAATTACTCGCGCAATTGCTCGCGAATGTTGAGCTTTACAAGGTGTTTCCTCATTAACCCAGCTACCGTCATCAACACCAAATACACCGGTAGTACTGAGGTAGATTATTTTTTGAAAAGCCATAAAAGGTACAATTCGCAGCTCCGCTTCTCTTTGAGTGCTGGCTTCAGAAGGCAAAAAAACTGGTGGAACGCTATCAACCAAAGTCTGCAAGCTAGGGTACTTCTCGGTTATTTTCATAATCGTTTGAGGTTCCAAAGTATCAGCTTCTTCAGCCAGGAAGCCTTGTGCTTGCCAAGTAGAAACAGTTTTAGGATTTCGACTAGTGATAACAAATGAAGTTGGTGTTAAGAGTGAGGCAACTTTTTGCAGTACATAGCCACCACCAAGTAATAAAATATTTGGAATAAGATTCGTCATTGAACAACTATAGGACATATGAATAGACTACTTCAATCTCCCCTAATGATGGCCTATCAAGGCAAAAAATCAACTAAAGTACCTTGTTGGTTTATGCGCCAAGCTGGACGATATTTACCCGAATATCGAGCAATACGTGAGAAACATTCGATGCTTGATGTGATTAGAACCCCAAAACTTGCAACTGAAGTGACATTACAACCTATCAGAAGGTTTAATTTTGATGGTTCAATTATTTTTGCTGATATCCTAACTCCACTCATTGGCATGGGTATAGAACTTGATTTTGTAGAAGGAGAGGGGCCAAAGATATTTAATCTTATCGAAAACTCAAAAGATATCTCAAAACTTAAAACACCGAGCGCGCAAGAAAACATCCCGTATACCTTAGAAGCCGTGTCGTTAGTGGCAGCGGAATTAACACCACAAGGAATCCCACTTTTGGGATTCTCTGGTGCACCATTTACTTTATCTTCATATCTTATTGAAGGTAGACCTGCTGAAAACATGTCAAAATTACTTGATTTTGCAAAAAACAATCCGGATTCCTGGCACGAACTTCAGGAAAAACTGGCATATGTTATTTCAGAAAATCTAATTGCTCAAATTAAGGCTGGTGCCTCAGTAATTCAACTCTTTGATACCTGGGTAGGCGTGTTATCAAAGTTAGATTTCCAAAAACTTGTCGAGCCATATTTAAAAAAGATTGTGGCTATTATAAAAGAAAAAACAGATGCTCCACTTATCTATTTTGGAAAGAATTCAAAACATTTACTACCAATAATTAGCACTCTTGGCTTTGATGTATTAAGCATTGATTGGCAAATTTCCTTGGATGAAGCTAATAAACTCTCTGGAAATATTTTTCCACTCCAAGGAAACCTAGATCCAAACCTTCTTTTTGGCTCACCTGAAATCTTGAAAGAAAAAACTCTTGCAATTCTCGAGGAAGGTAAATCTCTAAAAGCTCATATATTTAATCTTGGTCATGGCATTTTACCAAAAACTCCAATTGAAAATGTGATCTTAGTTCGGGAATTAGTTAAGTCATATGAGCAATAACTCAAATAATACTGTTGCAATAATCGGTGGTGGAATCGCTGGATTAATAGCTGCCTATGAACTTATTAAAAGAGGAAAATCCGTAACTCTTTTTGAAAAGAACCAACTTGGTGGTCTCATTAAAAGTTCGATTCAGGATGGATTTACAATTGAACAAGGAGCAACAACGCTGGCTTTGACAAGCTCTCTCCAGAAGCTCTTAAACGAACTAAATCTTGATAAAGAGATAATTTATCCAGTAACAGAAAATTATGGCCAATATGTCTGGTGGAACAATACTTCAAGATTAATTCCTCGCGGCCCTAAAAAAATGTTTAGAAGTGATCTTCTTTCAGTGACGGAAAAATTACGACTTATTAAGGGACTGCTGACAAAGCCATCTCAACGTATCTTAGATGAGAACCTTTCTGTTAATGATTTTGTAACTGAACTTTTTGGTAAAGCAACAGCACAAAAAATTGCCGCACCAGTAACACGAGGAATTTTTGGTGGAGATACAAATGAACTAATCGCAAAATTAGTTTTTCCAAAACTTTTTGCTGGTTTAACTACTGGACTTACTCCATTACGCGCCATGAAAGCACAAAGCACTTCTGGTCGACCTAAGATTGCAACATTACAAGGTGGAAACCAGACACTCTGTAGTAAACTGGAAAATATTATTAACGATCAAGGTTTAATTGCTAAATCGGAGGTTTCTGAACTTAATTACATACCTTCTACGAAATCATTCTCAATTAAGTCAACAACTCAAGAAGAATGTAATTTTTCCTCGGTCTTTGTTGCAACCAGCGCGGCAGCCACTGCACCATTCATTGAAAAACTAGATCCAGCCACTTGCAATCTTCTAAAAGAGATAAAGTATGCTGAACTAATGGTACTGCATTTTGCTTGTAAGAAGTCTGCAAAAATTCCCGAATATGGTTTTGGCCTTCTTTTTCCAAAAGATAATCAAAATGATCTACTCGGGATTTTATATAACAGCCGAATTTATCCTCATGTAGCTCCCAAAGGATCTGATCTTATAACCTTGAGTTTTGGAGGAGTTGATGGATTAATGTTCGAGAAAGAATCATATACCGATCGAGGTAATAAAGTTTTGAAATCTTTATATGATATTCATGATGCCAAGCTTCTATCTAAAATCCATTGGCCATTTGCGATTCCTCAGTACGATTCAATCTGTCAACAATCCCAAAATTCGTTAACTCAGCTTCAATATAAATTTCCAGGTTTATTTTTTATTGGAGCTGACGTTGGAGGTGTGGGTGTGCCATCTAGAATTGAGAGGAGTCTCGACATGGTTTCATCTTATTAGAAAAGTATCCCATTATCTCTCTAGATAAAGATAATAGAATGACTGATAATGGTATTTCGGTTTATACTTGGAAACTTTTCTTAAGTAAGCTTTGGAATGGAAAACTTATATAAATTTCAATGGAAATAAAATGACATCTCTTCCAAAACTCTGCTTGGTTATTTGTGGTGGCACTATTACCATGACCCGTGATCCAAAGTCGGGCACCTTAATACCGGCTTATATTCTATCGGATCTATTAAAACGTGTACCAGAATTAGAGACTATAGCTGAGTACGACACTGTTTTCGTCTCCGATATTGATTCCACAAATATGACTCCAGAGATTTGGGTCAGAGCTGCCAGAGTTATTGCTGAAAAGGCAAACGATTATGATGGTTTTATTGTTACCCATGGTACCGATAGCATGGCATATTCCGCCTCTGCTCTTTCTTTTCTTCTACAAGGACTAGGAAAGCCAGTAATTTTCACAGGATCTCAAACATCAATTTCAGAAATTACAGGTTCAGATGCACGAAATAATTTAATATTCGCAGCTAAGTTTGCCAAGGAAGATATTGGCGAAGTAGCAATCTATTTTGGTAACGAGCTACTTAGAGGAAACCGCGCTAGAAAATTTTCTCAATTCGATTTTGATGCTTTTAAAAGCTTTAACATGCCACCTATTGGCAAAGCCGGTATTCGTCCAAAATTAGCAGAGCATCGCATAAAGAGATCTTGTCAAAATTTAAAGCCAGTACCCGATCTTAAAAAAGGTGTCTTTCTTTTAAAATATTTCCCTGGGCTTCAACCAAATATTATCGGAAATATTTTAAAGCTGGGATATCATGCGATGGTAATTGAAGGACTTGGGGCAGGAAACCTGCCAACACATATAGATTTTGCCTCCGAAATTAAAAGAGCTACGGCTGCTGGAATACCAATTGTTGTTACTACACAATGTATAGTCGGTGCTGCCGAAATGCATATCTATGAAGTAGGTAAGAATGCTGAGATTAATGGAGCAATTTCTGGACTTGATATGACTCCAGAAGCCGCTGTAACAAAATTACATTGGATTCTTTCGCAAACTACAGATTTTGCAGAAATTACAAAACTAGTTCAGACCAATCTTGTTGGTGAGCTTTCTTCTTAAAAATAAGATCTGAAAAGGCAGACGCCCTGAGGTAAATGACCACGATACGAGGCAAGCCTTGTACCGTGATACAAGATTACCTCAGAACCTTTGCCTTTTCGCTAAATCAGATTGCTTTTGTGAGCGTTCTGATTTTCTGGTTAATCCCTAGCCGATGCAAGTCTCGAAAGCACCGAGCTTGAGATCTTTGATCCTCTCCAATGTCACTCCGGCTTGAAGATCCCTAGTTGCTTCACGAGCGAGTGCTCGATGACATGCTGGACTGATCTGCCGGAAGGTTCAATGAATGCTGTGATGTGCTTCCCGAAGAGCTTCCTTCAATGGCATTCCACCAACACATTAACGATCTTCGATCTGATCATCTCGACACTTCTCGAGCGCGGTCAGATCGAACTGGGGATCTGAATCTCGAATTGCCTCCGCCGTAAAGGGTGTAGCCACGACATCCTTTCCCTTCGTGGGCGGAGATGGCTTTGCCGTCAAAACGGCTTGAACTTCGGACATGATCTTCTCTCTCCAATCGATCTCTTCGTGATGTAAGCCCCTTTTCAGAAGCTTCAGTAGCACAACCGTGTGCTGCCTGATTAAAGAAAAGAAATTTTCCTTACTTTATGCAGGCAACACAGGGCGGATCGCGATGAATAATTCTTAAATAAAACCTTTTCTCAAGTACGTCTGGCCTCATATTTCCACTTTTAAGATTAGATACAGAACCCTAAATAAAGATCGTTAATCAAAATAACAAAATAAAAGGAGAAAAATGGATATCAAGAGAACAGACAAAGACACCTCTACTATCTTTGGATTTTCAAAGAACAAACTACTTGTAGTAACTTTCAAAAGTCTTTGCCGAAAAGAAAAGGCTTTAGAAAGTTACTATCCTTCGGAGGGATAATAAATAGTGTTTTTCATTTTTCAAAAATCATAACTAACCCCAAGGGTTAACAAGAAAAAAGATTTAACTTAGTCTCCATTGCCATATCTTGTGA
>JAWXBT010000401.1:0-2782 GCA_034440315.1 bacterium | reverse complement strand
GGATCACTTTGCTCCGGAATCAGTGGATCACATTGGTCCGGAATCGGTGGTGCACATTGGTCCGGAATCGGTGGTGCAGTATGACCGAAATATTCATTTTTGTTGCTATGCTTGTGTTGGCTTGGCTCTTTGGCTGTGTAGCGAAGCGGAACAGGCAATGTGCCAATAGCGTGGGGAGCATAGCCACAAAAAGTATGACAGTTAAAAATGGCGGCAACACCATAGATGCAGTGGAAGGGCTGGCTTCGTGTGTTCGCCACTGCATAAGCCGTGCTTGTGGGCTGGCTGGGGGAGGAAGCTATTCATTAGACGATATTCAAATTGAAAGGAGCAAACTGCATATAAAAGTTTAAATTTGAGCCCTAAGAATATTAAAGGATGTGCCAGGTTTATTACATTGATCAAGAATATGTTATAGAGAATAATCAGAATCAAAAATTGACTTTTGATAATGGGATAGATTATGTCAAATATTTGAGAAGGGTGGAAAATTTTGCTGAACCAGTCTTGTTCACGTCCTTTTTTTCTTTGGATGAGATTCTTCAAAGGTCAAACACACAAATACTTACAGCTATTGGACATCATTTTTTGCAACTACCCTATTCTAACGAGGATTTTGAAATAATAAATGCACAATTAAAGCCTCTTAATGAAATCCAACTGAGTGATATTAAAATTAATTTCTGTCAATTGAGAAGTTCGGTAAGGGAGGGCTTTCATATTTTCAAAGGAAGATTAAGAGAAATAAAAGGGTATAATTTGGCTTTGAAAGATAAGGTTGATTTATTAAATGAAGAGTTTGCCAAATATGAACTTGAACTAAAGAGGGATGTTGGGCAATATCCTGAGATATTGACTGAATACAAAAGAATCATTGCACTTTTTAATCCCCACGATATTTTAACAATTGAACGAATTGAATCAGTACAAGAAGAAAACTTTGTTTGCTTTCTACCTGCTGACAGCGACTCTACAGATGCCATAGAAAGGCATGATTATTCCTGGAAGATTCTTTTTCTTGATGACAAACCAAGTGAACTGGACAGTGTATTTGAAATTTTGAAAGAGAGGGAAATCAAATATGAAGTTGCAACCAGTTGTACAGATGCCAAGACCATCATCACAAATGATATTTACAACCAGATTGCAGTTGTGGTTTCTGATTATCGGCTTTTTGAAAAAACCGAAAAGGAAAACCTAAAGCCGAGAATGCAAAATGAACAAGGCTATGATTTTTTGATCTGGCTCTCCAAGCAAAACAGGCATAATGCTATGGTTGCATTGAGTGGATTGAGTAAATGGTTCTTGCTGGATAGTTTCAGGAAAAATAGAATTAATGTAAAAGTGTATTCAAAAAGCGGTTTGTTAGGCGGGGGTGCTAAGTTGTTTGTGGATGATATTGAATATTTGGGCACTCAGTATAATGAGGTTTTAAATAACCAACCAAAAGCTACATTTTGGAATGAAATGCAATATGTAGATAAAGAAAAAACTAAAATTAAAAGTTATCCTCTTAAACCCTACTATGTGTTTCACAGGAATAACAATGATTACCTGACAACTGAAAACAATATCAACCAGATTGCAGAAAAAGTAGCCAGGGAAGTTGAATTTGCCATTGATAAGAGTTCTAATTTCAATTTTGCGGCTTTGGTTTCTATACAGGGAAATGCAACGAAAACAATGAAAGGAAATATTGAAAACGAGTACCCTGATTTCCAATTAAAGTTGCTACAACGTAGAGTTTTCTATTATCTTATATTAAAGGGGTTTGACACTGATGCCATTATTAAGATGCTACATAAAGGAGATTCCAATGAAGACATGAGTGATAGTATGATAAAGCAAATACCAAGCATGTTAGCTATAAAAGCCAATACTGACATCCCTTATAATTTGCTTGTGGAAGAAAAGTATTTTTTACATCGCTACATGAACTTGCCTATTTACAATATGGCTGAATTAATGGATCAAACCTATGCAATTGTAAATGAAGTTTTGAGTAAGTACCTAAACCAAAACAAACAATTGACCAATAACCTCAGCAATTATTGCATTGCAAATGAAGGACAGGTGACTGTTGGAACTGTGTCTATGACAGAGGTTCATGTATTATTAAAGAAAGTGGTTGGATTATTATTAGATTCTAATCAAAGCAAAATTGCATCCGAACTCATTTTTGATGTAATACAAATAATGGAAGCTATTAATGAATTAGTGCCCGACAAAAACCAGTTAAAAAATAGTTTTGACAAGTTGTACAATTTGCAAAATACTGTTGCCAAGAGAATAAACGCATGAAAGTAGCAATGGGATTATATGAAGTAATTGACTCTCATTTTGAGGAATGGAAGTCTTATGAACCAGCTCTGAAAATGCTCTTTATTAGTGCTGATATTGAAATATACGGGAAGGCAAAGTTTAATAAAACATTGTACAGGGCTGAGAGTGTTAGTGTAAATATGATTACCAACTTACTAAAAGATTTCTCAACAGTATCAATTACAGACAAAGAGGGATTGAAAAGAATTTACACCAACTTTATTGATGGGGTATGCAAGCCGGATAAAAAAGTGACAAAAAAAATAAGGAGTGAAGGCGAAGCGGAACGAAATGAAGCCTTCAGCGAAAAGGAGGAATTTAAAGCCGTGAATGATATAGATGAAGCAGATGAAATTGGAGCTTTGGATATTGAGGTTTTTGAAGAACGTACCACAAAACTTGAAACATTAGTGCAGAACGCAAAATTATCTGATATTGAACTATATGCTTTAAACTATGT
>JAWXBT010000400.1:0-2961 GCA_034440315.1 bacterium | reverse complement strand
GATAAATAAGTATCATCGAACCAATAATCGCCACGATCAGGCTATACAAATTGAATCCTGATGCTCCTCCGGCACCAAAGAAATTAAAAATCATTCCTCCAACAAAAGCCCCAATAATACCTAAAATCACATCACCCATCAAACCTTGGCTTTCATTAGTTTTCATAATCATCGATGCTATCCAACCGGCAACAGCCCCGAGCACTACCCATAAAATTAAATCCATTTTTTTCTCACCTTCTTTCTATTATGAATATTACTCATCAATAGTTAATGTGCGATGAAATTTTGGTAAGAAATTTGAAAGACCAGCGCCTTTCAGCAACCTGGAAACTGTTGTGCTTGCAGTGTAAAAATTACGTAAGTATAATGAAAGAGAACTATGAAAAACCTGTCCTACCATTCACATCTTTTTGATTTAAAAATTCGTCAATCTTCTAAAACTACTTCTATAGACATGCAAATAAACTTCGCTTTAGTAAACACTAGCGACGTCCCCGATACACTAGAATTTCTCAAACAAAACATCCCTAGTGTTCTTAAGACTCAATGCTTCAACGACCAAAATCTCCCATTTAATGTCGAAGTTCAACAAACAGAAATAGGTCATTTATTTGAACATATTTTGATAGATAATTTATGTGCGTTAAGAATCAAAAGCGGAGCCACTTCAGCTGTTTTTAATGGTACAACTTCCTGGAATTGGAAAAAAAATCAGTATGGGTCATTTCAGATTTTAATAGATATCGGTAAAAAAGATTTAGAAATGCTGGTGGAGGGATTAAGAAAAACTATCAATCTAACTAAAACTTTAATCTCCCCCAGATTTAATTATCTATTAACAGCTGAGTCCCCAACAATTCGCGGGCAACTAACTAGTCACCCGCAACATTCTTGATTTTAGTAAAGCCCGAAAATATTATACAACTTTCTTCTGTCCGCCTCTTCTTCCAGCGGCAGCAGCTTCTTCACTATCCCATTCATGGGCAGTTCCCGCTTCGTGTGCAGCTTTACCTCCCTTGGAAGCGATCTCGCGTTGTTTTTCTTTAGACATAGACGCAAATCCTTGATTTCCCCGACCTTTGCCGGATATATCACCTGATTCATCTAAAGTAGTCATCAAATCATTACTTTCAGCGTCAGAAATAGTTTCTGAATCATTTAAGTAATCTTGTGAAATATTATTCTTTTTGTCAGCCAATCTCCTCACCCCCTTTCTTATCAACTGATTCTAAAAAACTTTCTTCAGTAACACAGCAAAAAAGCGTAAGAGTATCGGAAGAAACAATTTTAACCTCACCACTTTTACACTCCAAAATGCCCAACACCATACTGGCATTGGACATTGGCTCTATTTTTTTACTTACCCAACAGAATTCATCTCACGAATTGTTCTAATCGAGTCGGCATTGTAATCATCAAAAACTTTACGCACTTCTGATTCTCCAGTCTCCGTATTTGTCGGTACTGCAAGTAAAACTGCGCCATCCCGAACTTTCTGGGCGTATTCTCTTGCCTCATCCTCAGGCACTCCAAGCCCAATAAGTCCACCTACCAATCCTCCGGCCAAAGCCCCTGTTGTGGCTCCTGAAATAGTGGCAGCCGCAGCTCCTGTTAATCCTAAGGCGATTGCAATTGGACCTCCAACTAAAAATGCCCCAACCCCGGGAATAGTTAAGGCTCCTATGCCGATCAAAAGACCAGCCAAACCACCAAGGACTCCTCCAGTGGCAGCTCCTGAAACAGCGCCTTCAGCCACACTACCTCCTTTAGTTCCGGAAGTATGATCTATTGAAGCATTCTCGCCCGCTCCGTCTTTAACAACTACAGACACATCTTTAGGGTTAAAGCCCATTTCCTGAAGCTCGTCAATTGCCGCTTCCGCATCAAACCTATCCTCAAAAACTCCTATTACTGTTTGCATTTTGTCACCCCCTTCCTTTAAAAAATTGTATGAATAATTCAACCCGTAACCCATATCGACTAACATAATTGCTATCTTACTGAACAGTTTATAAAATCAAAGAAGTTTACGGTAAGGATCTTGAAAGAATAATCTAAAATACATAGAGTTCGTTTTTTCAGTTTTTAGACCAACCTTTTGCCAGCCTCTTAAACCATCGATCATATACAAAGAAACATAACCCATATTACGTAACAACCTTGAGGCGGCAGCTGATTGCTGGTCATTACTGCCATACACAAACACCCTGATATTTTTTTCAGGATATTTTTTTGGAAACTCTTCGTAAAGTCTCGGCTCGGGTATCAATATAGCCCCTGGTATATGTCCTGCGTCATACTCTTCAACACTTCTCGTATCAATTACCGGAACTCCTAGATTAGCGTCAAGCGACGCTGACACATCAAGAGCATTAATCTTCGGGGTAAACGCCAACAACAGTTCATTAAACCTAGAATCATCATCTTCAGGATTAGTTGCATCCCAAATTGTGTATTCCTGGTATGCAAATGGTGCTGACAGTACCAAACCAACTACAATCAGACAAATAATTATCAGTTTAATCATTTAACTAACCTAAACTCTATCAGATTTCATACATATTTTTAATGCTGAGATTACAAATCTGAGCAATAATAGTCGTATGAGCATCACAACATCATCACTAAGCCCATTAATGTCACTCCTTTTTGGAGTATTAATTCTAATATTTCCAAAATTCCTAAACTATTTTATCGCCCTTTACTTAATTATCCTTGGATTAATCGGCCTCTTCGGAATGCCTAATTAATTCTTCAAATACTGATCAAAAAATTTTACAGTGTCTTGCATTGCTGGTATAAATACCGGATTAGATAGATTATGCCCACCCCCGGGATATTCGTTCAACTCATGAGGGATACTCGTACCATCCAATATTTTATTAAGCCCTCGGCTGTACTCGATACTTACCACCTGATCATCAACCGCGTGACTCAACTGAATAGCCCCCTTAATAT
>JAWXBT010000399.1:0-2984 GCA_034440315.1 bacterium | reverse complement strand
TTTTTTCATCAGCAACAACTGTGCAATCAAAAAAGGAAGCTGGATATTTTGAAATAGGAGTGTATTTTGCTTTTTGAGAAAGTGCTTGAGAAATCGAATCAGTAAAATCGATAATTGCTAAGGTTAAATTACCTTTTATTTTGTAATTAGAAAGCAGCGCTGGATGGACAGTCACAATAGCACCAGCATTTTTCCCCATTAACTTTATCCATTGGCATTCAATTGGATGATTGCCGGACCATTCGCTGGGCACAATCGGATTTTTTAGTTTAGGATCAGGATTAATTATCTGTGCTGGAATGCCAATAAAAGAAATTAACTTTTCAATTAAATTTATTGCTTCAAGAAAAACAGAATTTTTACGATCGAAGATTACAAAACCAAGTTGATTTCTTTCTGTAGAATAATTTTTTGCATCACTAAGATATGCTCGCCCAATTTCGAATAAAGAGAATTTCTCATAAGTTTTTTGATTTAATGCCGTAGCTTCGAGTAATGATGGAATAAGGGATGGCCTCATCCTATCTGACTCTTCTGAGAGCGGATTTTGAAGTTTTAAAGATTCGTTTAATTCATGCCACTCGGCTCGTTTTAAAAGATCGGCATTTACTAAAGGATAGGTTTGAATCTCTAAAGATCTGGCCGTTAAGGTACAAAAGTCTTGTATTTTTCTATTAAGTGCTACTGCAACTGGAAGTCGTATAGGTAATATACCCCCAACTGGAGAAGTAGGTTGAATATTATCGTAACCAATAATCCTTCCAACTTCTTCTATAAGATCTGCTTCAAATTCGATGTCTTTTGTAGCCCTGTAGGATGGAACTAAAACATCTAATTCTTCACCTTTTTTTATAACTTTAAAATCAAGGCTTTCAAGGATCTCTGTAACTCTCTTCTCTGAAACTTCAGTTCCTAACCGTTTAGCAATTCTTACTGCCGAGGTTTTAATAGATAAAGGCTTAATTGCTTTTAGATCTGGCCCTGCATATTCAAGTTTGCCAACAATTTTTGCAGTAGGGTAAAGCTTGTGAACTAAGCTTGCAGCTCTTAAAATTGTTCTTTCTAATAAAAGACTATCTAAAGACTTTTCATATCTTTGTAGAGAATCAGTTCGAATACCAATTCTTGTTGCAAGTTTTCTTGTTTCTCCAGCTTTCCAATTAGCAGTCTCGATAAAAATGTTTTTTGTATTTTCAGACACGCCACTTTCTTCGCCACCTACAATACCAGCAATAACGAGAGGACCTTTAGCATCTGTAATAACAGTATCTCCGGCTAAAAGTGTTACTTCCTGTCCAGTTAGAACTTTAATTCTAGTTTCTTTCTTTAAACGCTCAACTCGAATTTTATTATTTGCTATCTTATTTCGATCAAATATATGCAGCGGAATTCCTAATTCCAGCATTACATAATTTCCGATATCGACCATGTTATTAATTGGACGAAGACCCGAAGCAATTAATCTCTCTTTGATCCAATCAGGACTTTCGGCTACTTCAATTCCATCAATAGAGATTCCAAAATATCCTAAACATGTTGTATCGCTTTCAACTTCAGGAATAATAGGGGAGGGATCTTTGGTAAATAATTTAGTTATGCTATTTCGCCATTCTGCATCAAAAGGATTTTTTAAAGCGGATTTAAAAATAGTGGAAAACTCTCGGGCCATTCCATAATGACCCCAGAGATCTGGTCTATGAGTAAGAGATTTATTATCAAACTCAATCACGACATCATTTGATGAGCCCAGAACTTCTCCAATACTTTTACCAATTTCAGTTTCTTGTGGTAGTTCCCATATTCCATCATGATCATCCCCAATACCTAACTCAGCTTTTGAGCAGATCATGCCATCAGAAAGCACATCTCGGATCTTTTTTGGCTCAAGCACAAGACCATTAGGCATTATAGTTCCAATCGGTGCGTAAGCTACTTTTAGAGTAGCTCTAACATTCGGTGCACCACAAACACATTCTTTGGTGACACCACCAGCAAGTTTAAATTTTACAAGTTTTAATTTATCAGCTTTTGGGTGAGGTCGAGTTTCTAAAACTTCAGCAACAACAATTGTTTTTAGGTGTGAGCCAGGCGAGAGTACATTATCAACTTCGGCAGTTGCTAAAGTAATTGCCTTACCAAGTTCTTGTGGTGGCAATTCAGGGACATCAACAAAATCACGGATCCAATTAAGTGAAATTAACATAAAAACTATATTTAAAATGATTTAAATTGAGAGATAAATCTAAGATCGCCTGAATGTATGAGCCGTATGTCATCAATGCCGTAGCGCATCATGACAAGTCGATCTAATCCAAGACCAAATGCGAATCCTGTGAATTTTTCAGGATCAATGTTTCCAGCTTTTAAAACATTTGGATGCACCATGCCACAAGGCAAAAGCTCAACCCAACCAGAATGTTTACAAACTGAGCAGCCCTTAGCGGAGCAAATAAGACATTTAATATCAAGCTCAAATCCAGGTTCAACGAATGGAAAAAATCCTGGACGAAGCCGCACTTCAACATCACGTTTAAAAACTTCGGTTAACAAAGTCTTCATAAAGTAAATAAGATGTGCAACCGAGACGTCCTCTCCAACCATCATCCCATCCATCTGATGAAAGACCATTTCATGGGAAGCGTCAGTTCTCTCACATCTAAAAACTTTACCTGGTGCTACGAATTTAAATGGTGGTTTTTTGACCTCCATTCCCCGCACCTGTATGCAACTAGTATGAGTTCTTAAAAGGTGCACAGCATCAGGAAACCAAAAAGTATCTTGCATATCACGAGCTGGATGATCCGCCGCAACATTTAAAGCAGCAAAATTGTGCCAATCATCTTCAATGTGCGGACCATCAAGAACATCAAATCCCATAGAAATGAAAATATCTTCTATCTCTCTTTGCACAATACTAGTTGGATGATAACCAGCGGCTTGTAATCCTAAATCAAGATTAGAATCTTTGAGAGTTACATCAATCC
>JAWXBT010000398.1:0-6043 GCA_034440315.1 bacterium | reverse complement strand
GCTTCTATCTATTGTTATCGGGAGTTATTAAACTTAAGTAGCGTTATTCATTCGCTTAAGTAACTTAAAAACAAACATTATTTCTAATGCTAACCGTTCAAGTAAATGATTTTATTGGACGTTTTATGCAGATTTTATCAATTGATATTTAAGTAAAAAATTTGTATTGAAATTCCGAAATTAATCGATCTTTTTAATACCAAATGGGGTGTAGGTAACCGCATAACCTCTCAGTACTTTTAGAGGATTCTCAATTTTAGTAATCCTAAGCTTCTCAATCATTAAGGATAATCCCGAACTATGAGTTGCTAAATTTTTTATATGTCTAAAAGAATACTTCTGATCGCTTTTGAGATTTTCAAACATAACTTCTGCCTCGGTTTTTGCTGCTAAAAAATAACCTGATTCCATCAGTGCATTCAGGTCAAAAGCATAAGAATTCTTATTGGTGAAACCAAAAAGAACAATTCTAAAACCAAAGCAAAACTATTTATTTTTGAATCCTTACTTTCTTATAGAGTGTTATTTGGAATTTGGGATTGAGTGTTACATAGAACTGCTAAGTAGCCACAACCAATCTTAAAGTTACTAAAAAAAGCTATCTCTTAAAAATCAAAAAAGCACTGAGCAAATTATGCCCAGTGCTTAATTAGGAAGATATTGAGGCTGAGCGACTTTAAAAAATCTTTAGGCAATGTTGAGATAAAACCTGAGTAAACCTTTTCATAAGACATGTGGAATAGTTATCCCAATAAGTAATTTTCGAATACTTTTTATGTTGAAAACCTTTGGAGTACTTAAAATATTTAGTTGGGATATCTCTTTATCATCCCTCCGGGGGATCGTAAGACCAAATAAAGATTTTCTTTCGGAAAGTTCTTTTTGGACTTACTATATTGCAAAATCAGCAAGTTTGGAGAGATGGCAGAGTGGTTGATCGCGCTTGATTCGAAATCAAGTGTACTCGAAAGGGTACCGGGGGTTCAAATCCCCCTCTCTCCGCCACAAAAAATCATAATTCCACTAAGTTAAAAAGGGATTTAAACCCTTTGGGAACAAAGGTGAGCAAAAAGGTCAGCTAAAAGATATCCCAACTATATTTGCCTTTCTCGAGTATTGAATCAGCAAGTTTCACAGTTAAATCATCCTCATTTCTCTCAATGCGACGAATATTATTTCTAATTCTACGCTTAGCTTGATGAGTAAACATTCGTGCAATATTTAATTCATCTTCGCAATTTTTAGCTTCTTTCTCTTTTCGTATTGAACTGACTCTTGAAATAACACTGAGTCCTACAAAAAGATCAATTGCAATATCTGCAACCCTTTTGGTTATAAGTTGAGACCCAACAATATTTTTACCGTATTTTTTAAGAACACTTTCGACGGTATTTGAAAACTCAAGACCCATCTTGCGAAAAAGATCCATCTCTTTAGTTAATTCATCGCAGACAAAACTAAATTTTTGTCCACCTATGTTTGTAAGTATTGATACTTTCTTAGTTGCATAAGTAGAAAGCACACCGAAACCTTTAATTGGATCATTAAAAATCTTACCGGCACTATTAGAAATATCTTTTAAATAACTTCCGGCAAATTTCATACCGGAAAGACCGATATATAGCCTTAAAATCTCATTTGTGCCTTCAAATATAAGATTAATTCGACAATCTCTAACTAATCTTTCATAAGGGAATTCTTTCATAAAGCCATTGCCACCGGCAATTTGCAGAGCTTCATTTGCGGCATCCCACATAGATTCACTGGCAAAAACTTTACTCATAGCAGCTTCGACGGAATAATCCTTAACACCAGAATCCATATAATGAGCTACCATAGCCATTGCACTTTCTGATGCAAAACAATCAATAGTCATCTGAGCAATTTTACTCTTAACTAAGGTAAATTCACTGATCGATTTTCCAAATTGCTTTCTTTCAATGGCTTGCTTAGTTGAAAGGGCAATACATTTCCTCATTCCACCTACACAACCGCCACCAAGACCTGTACGGCCATTATTTAAAATTGCCATGGCTATCTTAAATCCCTGCCCTTCTTCTCCTAATTGATTCTCAGCCGGCACTCTTACATTAACAAAATCAACTGTAGTGGTTATCGAGGCCCTAATGCCCATTTTATCTTCTTTTGGACCAATACTAATGCCATCTGAATGTCTCTCAAGAATAAATGCGGTCATCTTGCCAGCAGCTGATTCCGTACGAGCAAAAACAGTAAAAAATCCTGCGATACCTGCATTTGATATCCAAAGTTTAGAACCATTCAAAATCCATGATCCATCTGTCTGTTTAACAGCCTTTGTTTGAATTGAGGCAGCGTCCGATCCTGAACTAGGCTCAGTAAGACAAAAAGCTGCAACCATCTCACCAGTAGAAAGTTTTGGTAGGTATTTCTTTTTTTGAGAATCGTTACCGAAGAGTAAAAGTCCTTTCATGCCGATTGAGCTATGTGCTCCAAGGGTCACTGATGTAGCAGGATCATAAAATCCAGTCTGAGCAAAAACCCTGGCATAGGCCAAATTCGATAAACCAATACCACCAAAATCTTCAGGAATAATCAATCCGAAAAGTCCTAATTTTTTTAAAGCATCTATATATTCTGGAGGAAAAGCACCCTTCTCATCATATTTTCGATAGTTCTCGTTCTCGTCTGACATAAATTTGTCAATTGACTCAAGAACTAGTTTTAAAGTTTCAGCTTCTTCTTTTTTGATTTTAGGAAACGGATAAAGATTCTCTTCTAATATATTTCCTAAAAATAATGACTGCGCTAATGAAGCTTCAAAATCCATATTTATTCCTCTGTTCTAACCTTATATCCCATATAACTGTGTCTATAAGGGTCCATTTATTGTTTATAGACAATACCAAAAATCAATTGCGTCTTATTCTCGATAAGCGTCATCAATTAATTATAAATCAAGTAAAAATTAGTGCCTTGGGCTCAAGACATTAACTTGATAGTGTGTCGGCAAAACTCGCTAATAAATTTAACCATTCTGTATAAGCATTGTTTAGACAGTCTCAGAATGGCGATTAAAATGTAAATTGGTGTTTTACTACTATGAAGGCACTCCAAATCTCTCTTAGTGGAAATCTTCGCTTTATTTTCTATTTGTTTTCCTTCTGTTTATTATCTTCTTCTCTTCAAGCTGAACCAGTGCACTCTCATAACCTCGATCCCAATGCGCCAAAAATTAGAGAAATTCGGATTCAGGTGGGAGATATTTTTGAGGGTGAAAATCTTGAATGGTTTTATCAAACTGCAAACAGACTTAAAATTAAGACTCGAAGCGAAGTTATTAGAAGAGAATTATTATTTAAGGAAGGCGATCCTTTTAATGCTTTTTCTATTCAGGAAAGCGAGCGAGTTATAAGAGGGCTTCGCTATATTCATAAAGTAGCAATTACCCCAAAGTTTGATGGAAATTTTGTTGATATCGTTGTTTATGTTCAAGATACCTGGACTCTTATCCCTTCTCTTAGTTATTCCTTCGGAAGTGGCAGTACAGATCAGATGGCTGTTGGTATTACTGAAAGCGATCTTCTTGGTTATGGTAAAAGAGCTGAACTTCTTTATAGAGATGAAAATGGCAGAACTTCGATAGAAGGTGTTTGGGAAGACAACAGAGTTTGGGATAGTCATAATAATCTTCTACTTGGTTATTTTGATCGATCTGATGGAAATCGCTATCTTGCTTCATTTGGAAAACCTTATAGAAGCCTTGAAACAAAGCGTTCTTGGAGTATTAATACAGATTTTGCTGATGGGGTTGGAAAACTTTATTCTAAGGGAGATGAAAGATTTATTTTTGGACAGGAAAAAATTGATTTTTCAACATACTACTCTTTTGCAACTGGAGATCCTGATATTTTAATTCACAGATATACTTTCGGGTATGAATTAAATGATTATTCATTTTCTGAAGCTAGCCTTAGTGATTTTGACAATGTCGACGTTGATCCCAACTCAGTTCTGAACGATCCTTCCCTAATTCCAAATAGTAGAAAATTTAGTTATCCATTCTTTGCCTACAGAAGAATTGAACCAGATTTCGTTTCTCATAACTACGTAGATCGCTTTGATCGAGTTCAGGACTTTAATTTAGGAAATGTTTTTTCAACTCAATTGGGATATGCTCCTACCGTTTTTGGTTCTGATGAAAACGCTTGGCTAATGTCAATAAATGATAGTGATGGGTTTAGAGTTAATGGAAATTCTTTTTTTAGGGGTGAGATTGGTGCTGCAAGTAGATACTCTGATAACGAATTCTATAACTCCCTCTTTCGTGCAGAATTAAAATTTGTTTACTTAATGGGTCCAAGATTTATCGGAAACTCCTTTATTGGAAACCATACATTGGTTGCCTCTACAAATTTTAACTATGGAGACAACTTAGATGGGGAAAGAGAATTTTATTTAGGCTCTTCAACTGGGCTAAGAGGCTATGATTCCAGGACTTTTTTCGGTGATAAATACATCTCACTAAATCTTGAAGATCGCTTCCATCTTGTCGATGATATACTAAGGCTTGTGAGCTTAGGCGGTGCTTTCTTTGTTGATGTTGGTGGAATAACTACTGACTCTCTAAGTTCGATTATATCTGATGAGCTGTATGGTGATTTTGGAGTAGGATTAAGACTAGGCTTTCCAAAATCGAGTGGAGCTCGCGTAGTAAGACTAGATTTTGCTGTACCATTTAGGGATGGACCAGATGGCACAAAGGGTTACGAAGTAAGGCTTGTTGTAAATGGTGGCCAGTTATTTGAAGCCTTATTAGAGAGTGAACGGTTTGGGCCAGATAATGTGAACGTAGATACTGGTTTTTCAGATTAGGAATTTGATGAAAAGGTTTCTCCTGTTAATATTTTTCTTGGCAATCACTGCCCTGAATGTTAATGCCATTCCCCTAACAAAGGGGTCACTTGTAATTACTCAAAAGACTACAGCACGATTTCTAAGTTCTCACCCTGCTTCAACTAAGGAAATCTTTCAGTTTTCTATTTATTATGGAGGTCGAGTTGCTACTGGTTATTTTCGTCCTCGTCAACGACCGCTCTTATCCCCAGAAGCAGCATACTTAATGGGTCAAAATGCCCCTAAAATATCATTATTTCAAGGGAAGTTACGACGCAATAAAAACTCTGGTTTTCATGTAGCAGCGTCCCTAGATGGAAATAAATTACAGATTAATTTTACAGATAGTAGAGAAATTTACTCTGCAACCGTATTTATACAAAAACAATTTGGACCTTTTCACGCAAAAATACATAGAGTCCCTGCTTTTTTTAAGATAGATAATGAACCAATAATAAAAAGCCTTCCTGCCAATTCATCATTAGATAATAATTCAATCCCAGAGGCCCTTGAAGCTAGTACACAAGCAAATGCTTATACAATTCAGATTAGCACCGTAGCAGATCCAGAGCTATCTATTCTGAATGGATCCGATTCCGCTGCAAATTCTAAAATTTTAAGCATTATTAATACTGCAGAAACGATTTATGAGAACCAACTTAGCCTTGGTTTTAGTGTGATTAAGCAAACAGTACTTCCTAGTGGTACTTTTACATCTACCCTAGATCCGACTGGACTTTTAAATGAATTTACATCATACGAAAATCATTATGATAATTCAGATAAAGATTCTGCTCATCTTTTTACAGGTAGAAATCTCTCTGGTTCGACTATAGGGCTCGCCTATCTAAGCGTTATGTGTTTGGCTCCAAGTTTCACTTATGGCCTTACCCAGGTTAAAAACAACGAGGCCTTGGCTGGCCTTACTTTTGCACATGAAACTGGACACAACTTAGGAGCTTCACATGATGATATCAATCCTTCATTGATGTCGTCATCCATAAGTCCGAGTCGAAATTCATTCTCAAATCTCAGTTTAAGTCAGATCAATTCCCATATTTCCAACTATACTTCCTGTCTTTTGGATAGTAATAGCGACAGGGGCGGTGAAAACAATCCTGATTACCAAATTGGCAAACTTAATGTTACTTCCGGAAAGCAATTTAAG
>JAWXBT010000397.1:0-4471 GCA_034440315.1 bacterium | reverse complement strand
CTTTTATTTTGGGGATTATTAACACTTTGGCTACCAATCTATCTTTTTTTTGCACTTTTATTTTCTAGAATAAATAAAATTGTTGTTTTCGGAGCATACTATTCTTACGCATCAGCACTCGCTGCAAAACTAACAGGAAAGCCAATCATATTATTTCTGCGATCCCTTGTTTTTGAAATTGATAAAATTAATGGAAAACCAAAATGGCTTAGATCAATCTCGGAATTTGTCGAAAAAATAGGCATGCTCTCAGCTAGAAAGATCGTATTTATGACTCCAAACATGAAAGAGAATGTGGAGAGGTTTCTTGGTCGAGAAGTTAAGAATTTTGCGATTTTACCGAATGAAATCTCAAATCTAAGCGAGCAGTATTCAGCACCTGCTGGACTAATGACAATTCTTTTAGCTGGCGTTTTGGATGATAGAAAAAATGTTGCTTTCGTAATTCAATCTTTATCTAGCTTACCCCAGACATTCAAAAATAAAATCCAATGTTTTATTGCCGGAGATGGTCCACGTGCTGATGAACTTAAATTTCTTACGGCATCACTAAATGTTGCAATTATTAAATTTGTTGGCTGGCAAGAAAACATGTCGACCTTATATCAAAAGTCTCATATTTTTATTCATCCCTCTCAACACGAAGGAATATCAAATGCCGTCCTGGAGGCACTTTCTTACGGTCTCGATATCTTAATATCTGATATTCCGGAACACCGAATGATTATTAATCATAATGATTATCTATTCTCATTATCTTCTGTAAATGAATTGACTCAAAAACTTCAAAAAATGATCGAGGATCCTGATTCATTTCATACTCGTCGGGAATTTTTAAGGCAGGCAACAATGAATCTCAGATTTGATTGGAATCAAGTGGTATTAGATATTTGTAAAGATACCTAAAAAATCATGAATTATTCGGTAAATTCGGAAACAATGCTTCTATATCCTTTCGGGGCGTTTATTTAATATCACAACTACCAGCTTCACATTTTCGTCCAAAAAACTTTCCGATACGAATTCGATTTCTGGCAAATACAACATACATGGCATCAAATATTGGTTTTAAAATAGGCCAACCTGTCGGAGCCAAAAGCCATCCCAAACCAATTTCCTTATATGCACGTCTAAAGACCTCAACCCCACTAACAATCGTTCCATCAGGCAAAATGCCATGAATAATTCGTTCAGTATTGGTAGTAATTCCGTATTTTTCAGGACTGAAACCCGGAGATGCAGTATTTTCAAAAGCTAAAGTGCCTTTATTATTCTTACTTTTTAAGAAATCCACCTCGCGAGTGCACATGGGGCAATCACCATCAAAAAACATTTTAAAATTCCAATTACTCATGGAGGCATTATAGCATACAAAGTTAAATTAGAGCCATTTTTGATGCCTTGGATCTATTGCAATCTTCTTTCTCCTAAGATATAAAGCTCAAATCCTGTTTGGATCTCAGTAGTTCTTTCATCATTCCCTAACAATGTAGAAGTAAATCTTCTGCTTTTCAAAAGATAAATAACAGTTTTCATAAAGCTGGAACTCTAATTTGTTCATCTTTCGAAAAGCAGCAGAGGCTTTAAGGTATTCAATATCAATTAGGTTTTGAAAGAGAGTAATCATTATAAATTCAGAAAAGTATTCACTTAATTTTCGTAGTCCTCCCTTAATATAAAAACAAGAAATCAACTTTATATTAAGGGAGGACTACGCGATCTGACAGGAGCGTTTCTTGTTGGTAGTAGTGGAGCTGATTCATACGTGATCTAGCAGGAGAGTGTCTTGCAAGTAGTATTGAATCGCCTAAACTGTTCTGTATATCCTTTCCTCCAACAGAGCACCTGATTCGTCTTCGAAAGAAGGGTAGGATCTTCATTTCTTCCAAGATCTCGAAAGGATCCGTTCAACGTAACGGAGACCGCTGGTCGCCCAGCCGAGAAGACTGAGTGGGGGGCTGTGAGCTTTTTCTAAACAAGTTGAAGAAAGAGTCTCAAGTAGGCTCGTTTCCCGTTCGATGTGCCAGGTAATCTGCGCTCATGGACATCCCCCCAGAGACGAAACACTCTCTCCCACGGTAGAACAAGTTGCACAAACGCAAAACACCGGTTAGCAAGATCATACTCGGTAAGTTGTAGACGGGGGTATCCCCACTTCAAACTTCCCTGAATGCTCGCGCTCCGGTAAAAAATGTCTTGAATGACAGCGTTGCAATATCCGTGGGAGAGGGTGATTTTTACTTTACTCTCTCCACCGTTAGTTCCCCAAAGGATCCAAGCCTCTGTTGCTCCATTCGACTCACCTTTGATAAACACATTTTTGCTGATAGCAAGCCACTTCAATGCAAGACGAAGGGCCCCTAAACAATATCCAAATCTCCCTCACTCTCGATCTTTTGATCTTCATAAGGAACTGTTTTTCTTCTATAGAATTCTTGCTGAATGCAATTTAGGACCCCAACAACTTCGTTATGCTGGGCATAACGCATGTTTTTCCCATAAACCTTCTCAATCAACAAACTAACGATATAATTCATATGACCTGGCCTTTCCATTGCATCTAGCGGTACAAGTCTGGCTATTTCACTAACACTGTTTTGATACTGTTTGCGCGATTCTCTCTTAATGTAAGGCATGGTTAACTCCAAAAAAATCAATCAAATTCAATTCATTAATTACCGATAGAAATATTAAGTAACATATGAATATACCACTCGAACCCAACTTAGAAGAAGAGAAACTCACTGCTGAAAGAAAAGCACTTCTTATTAATCTAGATAAAAAGATCTTTGGCACATTTGCGGAAATTGGTGCAGGCCAAGAGGTAGCTCGTAACTTTTTTAAAGTTGGTGGTGCCGCTGGAACAGTGGCAAAAACCATGTCCGCATATGACATGACGTTCAGTGATTCAATATACGGAAAAGTTGGACGATATGTTTCAAAAGAGAGATTAAATAGCATGTTGCAGCACGAATATGTGCTTTTACTTGAACGTCTTTCTAATAAACGCGGAACTGACACTCAGTTTTTTGTTTTCGCAAATACGGTTGCAGCAAAAGGATTCAAGGGCAACTCCGAATGTCATGGTTGGCTCGGAATTAGATTTCAACCTGAGCCTCTTAAACCAGCCAATGATATTATCATTCATGTACGCATGACGGATAAAGAGAACTTACTCCAGCAACAAGCCTTGGGCGCAATAGGAGTGAACCTAATTTACGGTGCTTTTTTTGACAGAAACGATCCCGAGAAATTTGTTCAAGGATTACTTGACGGATTAACTACAAATCGTATCGAAGTGGATATGATTGAATTCAGTGGTCCAGACATGAAAGGCATTGATAATCGGCTAATGAGCTTAAAGCTTCTTCAAAAAAATCTAACAAATGCTATTATGTTTGCTGCCGATGGCAGGATCTTACAACCTTCAGAAATCTTGTATAAAAAACCTGTTCTTATTGAGCGCGGCAGCTTTCGTCCGGTCACTCACATCAATCTAGACATGATGAAAGGAGCAAAAGAACAATTCTCGAAAGAGGAATCTGTTCAAGGTCAAGAACCGATAGTTCTATTTGAAATTACTCTAAACAATTTACTTGCTGCAGGTGCGCTTGATGATCAAGATTTTTTAGCCCGCGCTGATACATTATCTGCTCTTGGCTACAATGTTCTGATCTCAAACTATCCTGAATATCATCGTCTCTCAGCTTACTTTAGACGCTACACAAAAGAGATGGTTGGCATGGTAATGGGTATTAATACTCTTCTTCAAATTTTCAATGAAAAACATTATGAAAATCTAGAAGGTGGTATTCTAGAAGCTATGGGAAGACTCTTTGCGCAAAAAGTAAAACTTTATATTTATCCCATGACAAAAGAGTCATATGAAAAATATGTTGCAGCCACACATCTTGGTTCCTTGCCTGGTGGACGAGTCGAATTGCCTGAATTAGTTACAGCCAAAGATGTTAAAGTTTTACCAAATCTAAAAGATCTCTATTCCTATCTACTGAATAATCATGCAATTGAAGCTATTAATGAGTTTACAGAAGACCATTTAACAATTTTCTCACGAGAAGTTTTATCAAAAATTCAATCTGGGGATCAGAGCTGGACTGAGGCTGTGCCAGCACCAGCCGCTGCAATTATTAAAGATCGCGGAATGTTTAGTTATAAAAAAAATAAGTAGAAATAAAAAATTTCGAATCTAGAAATAGCTATCTACTAAGTCCAAAAAGAACCGTCCTAAAAAAATCTTATTTTGGACTTACGTTCCTCCAGAGGTATAATAAATAGTTATCCCAATCAAAGACATGTCGTAAACTGAAGGTTTTCAATTGAATAATATTCAGAATTTACTTATTGGGATAACCATAGCTAAGAAATTCAGGCTATTACTGAATTTCTAAATATTTATTCTAATTAATTGATAATTAAGTGTTATAATACTTGCAATAATACTATCTAAATG
>JAWXBT010000396.1:0-9603 GCA_034440315.1 bacterium | reverse complement strand
TTTGAGTTATACCAAAGGGCGGTGGCAGCAATTCTGGTCTAAAATCAATCGCTATGGATTCTCTCTCTAAATTACCTACATCAAATTCTGGTCACACCCCTCCTGCTAACAATTCTTCCTAATTTTTGAATTTGCAATTGCTGTTGCTTATTAAGCAGCATAGGCAATAAAAGGATGCTCAAGATGTTTTGAATTAGTGTTGGCAATTTCTGTAGTTTGCGTAAATGAGGTATATCTTCTCCCTGTCTCTGTTTCTTAATTATTTTCATCTTCCTTTACGAGCGGAATGTAGGTTGCAAGACATTTCTGTATAATCTTAAAGACGTTTGAGCTTCTGGAAATCTGCCATCTCTTTATCAAGAAGTTTTTGCCCATTTTTGTGCTGCTCGATATATTTTTTGATTTGAATTTGATTTTTTTCCGTATCGGCGATGTGACTGGCAAATTTTTCGCTTACAACTTCTATTAGCTCTCTGAGATGTCTTTCTTCTAGTTCAACTATTAGTGTAAATTCTTGTACTATTTTTTCAGCCAGATTTTTGGCAAGTGATTGATAGTGAGTACGGAGATCCTTTTTTAGCTTGTCACTAACCTCCTCAATTTTTTGATGATTATCTTTTTGGTGAAAATAGCTGAGTAGATTAATTAATACAAAAACTACAAACCCAAAAATCCAAGGAGCATCTCTAAGTGCTGCCATAATTGATGCCATCATCTGCCGTTGACCTCCAGATGCACCTCCTACCATAGCGACTAAACCCATAACAAACATCAATTGCATAGTATTTGTTCTAACCTGTTCGAGGATATACCCGATGATAGAAGTTTCCTTATGAAAAAGACATTCATATGGTAATACAACAAAGGAATTAACCAAGATTTTTTGAATATCTATATTCTGTATGGGCTGAAATTGTGAGTCATCAGATAACGCAGGGATAATATCTAAAGCATCTTGAGTTCTTTGAAACAGACCATTCAAACCACCCTCAGAATAGGAATTACTAATTTGATACCATTCTGTACTAGCCCATTCTGCTAAAGCAACGCTTGTGAGGCGAGTTAACTTAAGGTTTATATCTGGATTACCGATTCTATTACTTTCGCTAATTTGAATATATTTATTCCCATCTTTTTTCACTACACATGGCTTTAATTCATCAATAAATTGTTGGACATTGTAAAATATGCTTTTCTTGCTGTAGGTGTCTAAAATAGATGCTTTAGACTGAGATAATTCGGTTTTGATTTGTCTGAAAAATTTTTCTTTGTCATCGTTAACCTTTTTAATTATTCTTTTTAGTCGCTCTTTAAAATCTTCAGTAGCAGTTGACACTAATTTATCTTCTTCTCGATCGATTCTTTTTTGAATATCCACTAATTGGTTTTCGTAATGGATATCAATTAAAGCCATTAGTTTCAGGATTTTATTGATAAGGCGTTGTGACAGGATATCTTCTGGATTTCTTTTGACTAGTGCTACTAATGTATCCAAAAAATTACATTTACTATTTGCTTTTTTATCTTTAGCATTAGCATCTTCAGATAAAGCCGCACTAAATGAACTAATTTCAAATGCAGAGCTACAAGATAAAGTTTGTAGTTTTTTTTCAATTGCTGCAATTTCGTTTTCTGTATCGGCAGCATCGCTTGAGGGTGCTAAGACTATAAAACACTTCGCAAAAGAATTCTTGGCAATCTGCTTTACAAACCATTGCTCATTCTCCGAAAGAGTCGCATTAGAGACAACCAAACATATTAGATCGCTATCTAATACCTCTCGATAATTTCTATCCTCTTGTGATATTAGAGACTCAAAAATTAACTGAGGAATATGTTCCTCGAAATTAGGAGCCCCAAGAGTTATGCAATCTCCAGACTGTAAAATGTGGCAACCATTGACACGATCGCCATTAACATAGGTGCCATTAGTACTATTGCGGTCGCAAATCTGCCAAGCTAGATGGTTATTTTTACATTCCGTATCGATCGAGCAATTTATCTCAGCATGATTCCAAGATACTCTACTGTAAATATCCTGAGACAAGGCAATTTCGGAACTTGGATTGCGACCAATAGACAACTCACATTTTGATTCAAGTTGATAAGAAATTTGGTTTTGTCTAGATAAACTCTCGATAAATTCACATAACCTGAGAAAAGTACGCTGAGACAAAGTTTCTTCAGGAAGATCGCTTAGAGAAGTTGTTTTCAATTCGTAAAATTCCGATAAACTTACATCAGTTAAGATCAGGGTAACTAACTCTTGAACTAAAGACTTGTCTTGGCTAACGAGATGTAGTATTAGTTTTTTTTGCTTTAAGCAGTCTGCAATTAGACTTAATTCATCAATAACTGGCTGAAAAATGTCACTTTCAGTAGAAGATTTTTGCGAAACAAATTTTTGGATTTCTTGGATATTCTGAGCTAGCTTATCTGACTTAGGAGACATAGTTCTAATTGCAACTAGACTTGATTAGTTCTACTGAAAATTAACCGATAATGCGGAAATATGCACATTAGGAATCAGATATGTAAATTTTTGAATGGGTAATGCCCAACTCAAGCTACTCATATGTTGCCATAACTTTTCTGAAACTTTAGATCCGTCCTTAAAAACAAATGGATCACCAGCCACAGGATACTTATGCCTGCCGTTCAACCCAACAACTTCACCTAGACTGTTTAGCAATGGTCCACC
This sequence comes from bacterium, assembly GCA_034440315.1. Taxonomy (GTDB): domain Bacteria; phylum Bdellovibrionota_C; class UBA2361; order UBA2361; family J135; genus JAWXBT01. The sequence continues at coordinate 6,902 of JAWXBT010000396.1, read as the reverse complement.
ACTCATCCCTTTTTCAACAATATTAGTATATCCAAGTTGATACCCTCCTATCAGTGGCTGGGAAGGTATCAAATCAATCTGTCCTACTGTTAATTTGAGTGGCTTATTTTTTGGTAGATTTTCGCTGAAAGGAAACCCTCCTGCGAAAACTTTGTCACCTATGGATAAGCTATCAGAACTTTTCAAAATTGCTATTCGATATCTATGCTTGGGACTGTAAAACTGTATTACTGCCACATCATCATCGAATTTAGCAGTACGAACCGCGTTAGTTGAATAAATTTGACCATCAAATGTCTGAACATTATAAATCTTCCTAATGTCCGATAGAACATGTCTATTAGTAATTGCTGTATATAGTTCCCCTTCTCTCTGAACTAAAAACCCAGAACCCCATTTACCATCTGCATTCCCTTTTTCAAAAATCCTAACCGTAATTTCACTAGCTATTACATCTAAATCTACTTCTGATAGATTTTGACTGTTTGAACTTGTCGGTAGTCGATCGCAACAAACCAAACAAAATAGTGCGGAAACCACAAAAACAGTAGAGACGATTTTACTCTGTAAAGATGCCACCGTATTTGACAACTCAGATTTCATAGACTCTAATCCGTCTCACCTTTACGCTGGAATGTACCTTAACTCAGATCTTTCGCAAGTTTCAATAAGCTAAAAAAAATGATAAATAGGCTAAAAAAGCTGAAATGTCATAACGAGAAATCAAGGTCTTGAGGATCAGACGATGGTAATAATAGACTTCCTGATAAGGCAAATTACTTCTTTTGGGCATTGCTTACAAATATCTTTTCCATATCAATCACAAGCTCGTCACTAGCTCCTCGATGAACGGCTCCGGGTGCTACACCCGTAGCAGCATCAAATATTTCTCTAAGAACTGCTTTAGGATTATCAGAAGGTTTGAGAGTGAGCAAAAGACCATTACGCAAACATTCTCCACTTGAACTGCGTGCAACACATATAACTTTTTGCTTATTCAAAATCCCGGTGCTGATATACCGCAGCGAACCTGCATCTGAATGTCTTTGAAAACTAGCAGTTACAATTTCACAGCGTTGAGCAGGAGTGAACCCAGAAAAACTGGTGTCTGTCCATGCGATCAAATTAACAGTTAGACTAGGTGTAATTGCAACAGTAGTAGGCGCACCATCCTTGACAACGCATTTGTAAATTACACCTATGGAACCAGCATAGCTAGGTTGGCTAAATGCAATTGGGTAGATTGAAACCGCGACAAGAAACGCAGTTGATATTAAGGATAAGAAGTTCATTGAAGCTAGTATATTAGATTCTTGACTTAAACTAAGTAGATCTTACACTACCAATGACTATAATTATATAATTTTTTTTATAGTGTCTAGAAATTTATCCTTGAAGTTAAGAAAACCAGCTAAATTTCGATAGGGATTTCATGGTGATGCTGCCTATCAACACAACTTACTTTTTCTGCCTCGAATTTGAGTTGTCTAAACACAGTGGACCAGGACAAATATCCAGACCATTAGTAGGAGTGGGGGCAGGAGATAAGGTAGGAGTGTCAACAGGAGTTGGCGTTGGAGAAGGAGTAGTAGATGATTTTGGATTGGGGCTAGGTGTAGAAGTTGGCGGAGATAAAGGTGATGGAGAAGGCGATTTAGTATATTTTTCGGCTTCTCGAATAATGCGATCACTTTGGTTACGCCAGTATGGAGTGGATATAATTAGTCTTGCTTCAAACAAAGCTTTCTGCCACTGCCCCTGGTCGAGAGCTTCTTGAGCTGATTTTAAGAGTTTCTTATTAAATTTGGTTTCTTGTTGCCATTGAAGCGATTTCTCTCTAGCCTCGTCAAAGTTAGGACTTTTACTAGGAATTCTCCTGGCAAGGGTAACAGCCTCATCCAGACTACCTCGCTCCTCATAAATTTCGGTAGCATTTTCAAGAATGCTGATAGACCATTGAGCTATTAATTTCTGGGCTTCAGCACTAGCCTTAATTACATTTGGAACTTGATCTGCCAACTCAACCGCTTCTGCAAATTTAATATTGCCTGCTAGATCTTTAGCCTGAGCTAGTTGGCACTCCCCTAGAATACTGTAAATTTCATTCTCTGTTTTTTTTGCACTAGGAGAAGATCCCGTGAAAAGTTTGACTGTTTTTGGATTCTTCACTTGTTTGATACATTCTTCGTATCTAGATTCTTTCAGTAATTGCTTTAGATCCTGTACTAATTTCTCTTTGGTACCCGTACTGCTCCAATCTAAAGCTACAGTCGCAAGCAGGGCAACTATAGCTGCAACACCTATAGTTAAACCTAATGAAGATTTGAGTAAAGTTATTAGTTGATTGAGGATATTATTAGTATCCTGCCTTGTTGTTTCAGTTGTGTCGTTTAAGAGTGATGTATTTGATGAAGCAGTTGAAGAATTACTAATTGGAATAGAATTAGAAGAAGGAATTGAGCCCTCCTTCCCTGAATCATCTGGTTTAGTGCCATTAGCATAATTGATGGGTTGGGTTGAGATGGGCTGAGTCTTTGGAATGCTTTTTTGCTTGCTTATGGGGAGATGATTAACTTGAGTAGGCAAATAACCAGGGGGGGAAGCAGGTTGTGTGAGAGCATATCCCAAGGATGTATTCATCTGTATTGATGGGTAGGCAAGTAACAGAGGTTGGATAGCCTCTAGAGCTTCGGATGCGGATTGATAGCGATTTTTAGATTGATAGCATACCATCTTAGCAAGAATGGATTTTAGCTCGTTACTTGCCTGCTCTGCATGGTTTTGCCAGATTAGCTCTTCAGTATTAACATCCTCTTCTAGCTCCATCGGCATTATACCTGTGAGAGCTTGAATGCAGATTATGCCTAGGGCATAAATATCACTACTTTTGCGTGGCTTCCCACGAATTTGTTCTACGGGCATATAGCCATAGGTGCCTATACCAATTGTATTTGGAGCTTCTCCAATAGATTCGTTGACTTGAGTGTTGGTTTCTTTGACTGTCCCAAAATCAACTAGAACGAGTTTACGATCGCTCTGTCGCCTAATTATGTTATCTGGTTTGACATCGCGATGAATCACATTGTAGCTATGTACAAACTCTAAAGTCGTTAGGCAATCTTGTAAAAGCTCAATAACTGCTGACTCTAACCAATGACAACCTGGGGGCATTTCCGAACTCAGAGTACTACCTTCAATCAATTCTTGAACCAGATAAAATTCGCCTCCCTCTTCAAAATAAGCTAAGAGCCTGGGTATGCGATCGAAATTTCCTAGCTTTTCAAGTGCTTCAGCTTCTTTCAGAAACAAACGCCTCGACATATCTAGAAATTGAGGGCTACTAGCTGTAGATTTGAGGTGCTTGACTACGCACACTGGGCTTCCTGGTCTGCGAGTATCTTCAGCAATATAGGTTTGACTAAAGCCTCCTGCTCCTAAACTCTGAACTAGGCGGTAGCGTGAATCCAGTAAGAGTCCTAGCATAGATCTTTTATTGAGGCAAGTTTAACCAAATTATACCTTTAGATTAATCCACAGTATAGACATTTGCCAATCGGTAAGATACTCTATAGCTTTTTAAAGTCATAATGACTTTTGTGTGGAATAATGCTAACGGTTTGGTGTGAGAGGAAAGACTTATATGAATACAAGGTATTTTTTGCCAACTGTGGCGATAATTCTATTTATCAGTCCCCCTGTGTGGGCTAGTTCTTCTAGTTTCGATCAAACAGATGGAGGAAATTCGGCCGATCTAGGACTAATGGCACAATCTTTGCCAAATTTGAGTAATGAGGCTATTTCCCCATCAAAGCAGATGATCTCTGTTAAAGCCTTAGAAATAACTGGCAGCACTTTATTTAGGCTAGAGGATTTGGATCGGATTGCTCAGCCAATCATAAATAAGCCTGCAACGGTAGAAGATCTCAACAGTATTGCCGATGCGATCACTCAATTATATGTAGAACGAGGATACATCACCTCTAGGGCAATTTTAATACCCCAGACGGTGACTGATGGGGTCGTGGAAATCAGAGTGATTGAGGGAGGACTAGAAGGTATCGAAGTTGAAGGTATTAAGAGAGTAAGCAGAAACTATATTATCGATCGCATTTCCTTGTCAGAGTTAAATCCCCTCAACAAAGAAAGTTTGGATGATGCTTTGAAACTGTTGCGTGCCGATCCTTTATTTGAGAACTTTGAGGCTAGCCTTAGACCAGGCAAGGAAGCTGGTCAGAGTGTTTTGGTCGTGCGAGTAATAGAAGCTAATCCATTGAGTGCGGGTATAAGTGTCGATAACTACTATCCTCCTAGTGTGGGGGCAGAACAATTTGGTGTAGGAGCAAGTTACCGCAATTTAATCTGGGGCAGTGGAGATCGCCTTGCTGTCTCCTACAATCGCTCTTTTAGTGGAGGTTCTAACGTATTTGATTTTAGCTATCAAATACCTCTAAATGCTATGAACGGAACGCTGCAACTGCGATATTCTCCTAGCAATTTTCGTATTACCGATCCTGAGTTCTCGACTTTGAACATTCGTGGAGGATCGGATCTATATGAAATTAATTTTCGGCAACCTTTCGTAAGATCGCCACGAGAGGAACATGCGCTCTCTTTAGGATTTGCCTACCAGAATGGTCAAACTTTCTTGTTTGAAAACTTACCAACTCCATTCGGGATTGGTCCTGATGCTAATGGGGGTAGTCGTACAAGTGTCCTAAAATTCGGGCAAGACTATACTAACCGAGATCCTTCGGGGGCGTGGGCATTGCGATCGCAATTCAATTTTGGACTGGGGATATTCAACGCGACAACAAACCCCGATCCGATCCCAGATGGACTATTTTTTAGCTGGTCGGCGCAATTACAACGGGTTCAACAGTTAAATGATGATAATTTGCTGATTTTGCAGTCTGATATTCAGTTAACTCCTAACACTCTATTGCCTGCCCAGCAGTTCACAATTGGGGGTGGGCAGTTACTACGTGGTTTTAGGCAAAATGCTAGATCGGGAGATAATGGGATTCGGTTCTCGATCGAAAACCGCATTGCTTTACAGCGTGATGAGTCAGGAACTCCAGTTTTACAGCTAGCTCCTTTTATAGATTTAGGAAAAGTTTGGAATATTATAGGTAACCCTAACTTGCTTCCTAGTCAAACTTTCTTAGCAGGAGGAGGATTGGGACTACTTTGGGAGCCTTTACGTCGTCTGAATGTGAGGCTAGATTATGCCCTCCCATTTATAAGCTTGTCCGATCGCAGGAATAATTTACAGGATGCTGCTTTTTACTTCAGCGTTAACTATCGTCCGTAAGTCCTATTTTTCTGTAGGGGCAATTCATGAATTGCCCTTACTTTCGTAATTGCTGCGTAAGTCCTGATTAAACTACCACGGGCTACCAACCATCGTAAATGCTGCCCAATAGAAAGGATGTGATAGATCCTCTTGTTGCAGTTTCGTCACCAAATTTGCTGGCAGTGTAACATTTCCTCCTCTAGCCCCAAGCAACTTTCCTCCCTGCAAGCGGATCTGACCTTTCAGCATTGCTAGCTGGGCCTGCCTTAATGCCTCAGCTTTAATCGTAACCTCCGATCGATTGAGTTGGCGATATAGTTCGTTCATCAGAACTAATGTACCTTCATCGCTGACTTTCCATAAACTAGCTATAACCGACTTCACGTTAGCTTGAAGCGCAATACCAGCAAATCCCAGCTCAGCATCAGCATCACCTCGCGCAGTTTTACAAGCACTAAGAATTAGCAATTCAACTGGAGGAGTACCCCATCCGAGCGATCGCAATTGATTGGTATTCAATCTTTCAGAACCGTACAATTGAATAAATGCGTCATCACCAGAAACAAAATCAGCATGGGTTGCTAAGTGAATGATGCCATAGGGAGTCCGTTCGCGCTGTGCTTTTAAATTAGCTAAAGTAAATTCTTGATTTAAAAAGACAGCACCTGGCCAAGAATTGCGAATGATATCTAGCTCAAATGGTACTGAAGGCAAAGGTGTGTTGTTGGTAAATTCTGTTGCGCCCATTGCCAGTACTTGGCTATTTTTAATATTTTGGTAGCGCGTATCGGTCAACTTAAAGCTTGGGGTAATGCCAACGCTGTAAGTTTCAATAATGAATTTTTTTCCGTCATGCAGTGCGGCAATCGGTAAACCTCGCAGTTCTTCATCCATTGAAAATAGAATTGTATCTATCTTTTGCTTTTCTAATTCCTCTGTCATTGGAGCCACAAGCCACTGATAAAGCTGTTGAGATGGCTTTAGGTAGGCCTCCTTGGACCGATCGAGTTGGGGGGCAACTTCAACTTGAGCCAGCAGATCCTCTGCTGCGTCTAAAACCTTTTTTCTGGTTACGTTAACCGTTTTGCGTATGGGCTTACCGCTAGATGTAACGAGAATCAAGGAAATTTGATCGCTACCTTGGATAGGTTGTTTACCCTGCTTGATTTGCTGTTGAGCTAACTTGTTCGCAAATTGAGAAATAGGTATGTAGCTATTCTTTTGAGGTATTTGAAGTTTCTGTAAGTATTCAGCCGTAAGGGCATCATCGTTAGATGGTAGCGTTGGGTCTGTACTTGCGATTCCTGTATCTGTTAGGAAACTGGCATAGATAATTGCAGGCTTTTTACCTGTAGATTTTTCAATGCGCTTAAGCGAGTCACTAGCACTCTCAACAACGTCCCGATCTCGACTGGGTGTAAAAGCTAGTTTGGAACTTGGCTGACGTTGAACTTGAGAAACTGCCGCATCTATAGCTGAAATAGTTCTTGGTGGAGTTGGCGTTGGAGTTGGAGGAATTGGGGTTGGTACTGGAGTTGGTGGAATTGGGGTTGGTACTGGAGTTGGTGGAATTGGGGTTGGTACTGGAGTTGGTGGAATTGGGGTTGGT
>JAWXBT010000395.1:0-5984 GCA_034440315.1 bacterium | reverse complement strand
TCAACAAATATTACGACGACGATGAGATAATTTTAAATTAAAATATTACTTTTGGGCGGTAGTTTACTGCTTTACATAGGAGGTGCTGTTACCTGCTGGCCTTCTGTCCATCGTGTTATTACAACCATTGTCGTTGTTGATTTGTCGTGTCATTGAGTGTCGGTTGTACGTTGGGTATTTTTATCTTTTTTGAAGCGTTGGAAATTTTTTAAAAACAATTTTTTTCTGCGTTGGGAAAGCAAGCTCTTTTGCAATTTTAGGTCTGTGAGTAGGCTTGTGCGAATTGCAAATGTGCTTGCTTTTTAGCGTTGGCTTATTCTTTTCCTACCAATTTCATTTCTCCTTCATGGTTTACGTGATAAGCGTAAAATTCAATCGGATCTGTTAAGTCATCTAGAAAATGTTTTTTTTTAATTAGTCCAATAAGATTTGAATCTAATGACCTTTTAATTGTCAGAAACTCATCGAGATTTGCTTGATTATCATCAATTAGTCTAACCCTTCTGTATTTACCATCTTTCAAATACTCCATTACGATTTTCTTTTTTTTCTCAGCAACAGTTCCTGTTCTGAAATTTCCTGACCTTTCGACATACATTCTTGAAGAATCAATGTCAATACCGTATTTTCGGAATGTGTTCAAAAAAACATTCTTGTCATCAAAGTCGCTACGTGCTGTTAAAAAGACAATTCTACTTCCTGTAGAATTCTTTGAAACTATCCTCAAGATGTCTTTAACATTTGAAATTATTTGGGGGATTGGTTGAGAGGTATCAAGAAATTTTTCTGCATCTTTAAATTGAGAAAAATCAAAGGATTCACCTTCTTCTAGTGGATACTCGTTAAATTCTTGATTAGTGAGTTGCTTTATGACTGCTCCGCTCTTTATTACGTTTATTAATGCATACGTCCTAAAGATAGTTTCGTCAATGTCCACAAAAGTTATCCCATAACCGTATATATGTTTGGGAATCTTGTAAGATGTTATGTTTGTTTCTTCAAATAACCCAGAACCAATAAAATCATCTTTTGATTTTCTTGCTGGTGGACAGAAGTAGTAACCTCCATCTATACTTTTCAAAACATCTTTTGCATACAACGCATCTATACCAGTACCTTCTGTAGGGAAATTTGGATTCATTTGCCACATATTTGTTACATGTTCAAATTGATTTTGAATACTTTTCATAAATGCTACGAAATGAAGACCATTAATCGACTTACCATTTTCATCAACACCGTCAAAAAACGGATAAGGTCTTCTTAAGAATCTTCTATTTAAATCATTTTCACCAAATAAGTCAGGATTAGGCCTTCTTGGTTGAACCTTTCTGATGTGTGCATTCAATGGACCATCCTTAGGATCTGTGGGGTCAGGATAAACAGGTGTTAAGTTATTTATTCCTTCTTTATTTCTTGAAAGAGGTAAACTACTATCTTTTTCTCTTCCTATAATACCTTCTTGGGTTGAGTTCGAAAATGCCTCCCAAACTGGCATCATTTCTCTAATTTTTTTATAAACCATATATGAACCTCCGATACACCAATCAGGTTCATTACAATTTTCATCAACATATACTAATTTTTCTAAGTCAATATTGGCTTTTAGGTTATCTATCCCATCATTAAATTTTAAAAACTCCTTAGAATCGGGACGACCAAAGCCCTGTTGTACACTTATAACTTGAAAAACATTCTCTACTTCGTTTTTGCCTATTTTAGCTGCAAATTTCTTGTTGACATATTCGGCAAGGGTTCTTGTAATTGCTACATTGACGTAAGGATGATCGCTAGCGACTAATATCAATATGTCAGAAACTGAGTTTAATGGATTAAATTCGTCCTTAGGAAATTTTGGTATGATTTTTAAGTTTTTCGGTTTTCTAAAACTTAAACCAAACCTATCATTTCCGAATTTATCAACAAATAGGGAGTGGCCGTATGCAATGGTCAATGTCACACGCCATGATTCGGGTGTTTGTGCCAATGAATCTGGAATTCTTGCCAAATCCTCCTTTTTATCAGACTGTGGTGTTCGAGTCATTTCCTTGTAGGCTAAATCTGATAATAACTGAAATAAAATTTTTAACTCCGATTTATTTTTAACTGCAACATTTGCCTTCAAGATTGCTGCAAAACCCTGTTTGTCTACTCGTCCACGGAACAATTCATAGTCTTTATCATCTTCCAATTCAATCGAAGAAAGCAAAGGAAATTGAGGGTCAGAAATGCCACTTTGGTAAGGACTATCTACAATTGGTAGTGGTCTTGGTATGTATTTATTTTTTTCCATGATATAATGTTATTTAAATAATGGTCTTCTTCTATGTTGCTCTTGCAAAGTTGGAAACAATGAGATAAAGAATTCAGTCCACCCACCCATTCTTACCCTTAGCAAATTGTAATCATCGGGATTATCTTGTGCATTTAAAAAAGATTCAGGATCACTGACTGTTATAGTAAGCATATTACCGCCATGACCTTCCGCAAATGATTTTATTATTTTCGTTAATTCCACTTCGTCAAAATCTTCTTTTATATTAAAGTCTGGCGGAGCACCATCTGAAAGTAAATTTATCGATGAATCAGAAAAGCTTTCCAATCCATCCATAAATTTTATTGTTGGAGTTTGAGGAATTGGTTGGTCAGAATGGTGGGGAGATGGGGATAAATCGGAAGCGATAGAATCAAAGGCATATCGTCCGTCTGGTGTTGCTCCAACAAAAGACCCTGAAAAGTTATACTGTTCAAATGTTCCTACGCCTGGTGCTATTAGGATTTCAAATTCTTTACCTTCTACGTGATACTGATTTTGAAGTCGCTTCCAATTTTCTTCATGTACTTTATCTTTTCTGGCTACTTGAAGAGAATCATAAAAAGAGGTTATTAAATTATGGGCAAGTTCATCTACATACTTATTTCCTTGCCCAAACTTAGGTTGATTAATACATAGATTTCTAACTTCATTTATTCTTTCAACTGATATTTTAAGGCCAACCACTTCTTTATTTCTTCCCCAGTTTGTTCTCAAACATGAAACTAATTCCTCGAGTGAAAATAGTTTATCTCTAAAAACAAGATTCTTAATTACGAATAAGGAATCTGTTGCTGTACTTATTCCAGTCATTAGAGGTGAAAACAAATGGTATCTCGAACCACCACCAGCCAAGTCTCTGCCACTGTCAATACAGCCATTAATCATGGCAGACAATAATGGCGAAGGAGAAACGCCCTCTTTGCTTCCATAAGCAGAAAGAATTCCATGTAAAAATTTGTGGCATCCTAATAAAAGATGTTGCTCAAATATTGACCAAAATGCCTCATAAGTAGAAATATCTTTAGCTTGTTCGGTTCTAATACTTCCTTTGCTACCTCTTAAAAAAGTACCACCCGAGAATGCAAAACCTGCCCCGCTATTTAAAGTTTTTTCTAACACATCTAATGCACCAACAAATCCAAAACTAAACTCTGTTTCGCCAGCAAATAAAGTTTCGTAACAACCGTCACATGCATAATTCCTTGCACTTTTAAGTTCAACAGTACCTCCAGTTTTATTCTGCAATGCAGGAATAATTTTATCATCATTCATTAGAATTGGATGAGCCCCGCCACTTAATATGGTTTTTGCAGCAGCCGAAAATAATTTATCATCGCTTTTAGAATGAACCCTTAAATCAAGTGTTGGACTATTCAAAGGCAAACGTCTTGCAGATTCCATACACATAAATGTGATTTCATTAACAGCATCCGTTGCCTCATCATTATTATTGGCTATTACTCCTCCGATTGTAACCTGTTGCATCCATTGATTAACTAATGCCCCTTGGTCAAAATTACTTGGCCCACCAGTTCCTAGTAATGCTCCATCTGATGATGTAAATCTATCTTCTATAAATCTCCTATTGTGAACTACTTTTTCATCCAACTTTATCCAAAAGCAATCAAGGGTTTCTTGTGCTTTATCTTTAGTAATAATACCTTTTTCCAAATCGCTAATGTAAAACTCATTAAGCAATTGGTCAAGTCTACCAATAGGTACTATTTCACCAGAAAAATGAAGTGCACAATGCATTATGTAAATAGATTGCAATGCATCTGTAAATGTTTCAGAAGGCTTGGCTGGATATTCTCTAAGTCTTTCGGAAATGGATTTTAGACTAATAGCCTTCTCTTCATTCGGATGAAAAGATTTTGAAAGTTCAAATGCATAGTCTGCATAAGCATTAGTGTAAAACAGAACTCCTTCAAATGAATCAATAACCGATTGATAAAACTGCTTTTGATTTGTTTGTTGATTTGATAGTAGATTTTGCTTTGTTTGGCATTCTGTTATGATACCTAAAATACCTTTCTTCAAAATTACTTCATGGTCAGGTACAATATGACCAAATGGCGACCACTCATTAAAATACCTCAATTCCCAATACAGTCTTTCTTCTTCTGTTAAATACTTTACTAATTCCTTTCCTTGCCCCACAGAATATGGAGGAAGTGTTCCAACAATTAATTCTAATGGATTAATTTCCATTGTCCCTTTCGATTCTCTGTAAATTGGGTCAGAAATGAATTCAAAAAGTTTTTTTACAGCTAATCCCTTTCTTTCTGCAACGGATAAAGATTTGACTTTAGAAAGTTCATCATTTTTGTAATAATCGAAAAGATGCCCCATTTCACCAAAGCCAATCCATTTTGGTTTTGAATGCCATTTTTCAAAGGTTTCTTGCAAAAGTGTGCAAACTCTTGGTGTAAGTCTATCTGAATGACCTTCTGGTAAGGATTCTAGATGTTGCCAAAATGAAAGGATATTTTTATGCATATTTTCTTAGTATTATTTTGCTTTACTAATTACTGTACCTCTCACGGTTTGTGCCATAATAAATCCATCTCTAATCACGAAGGTATCAACACCGTCTGGTATATGTATTGATGGTGTGTCTGCTGTCCATTCAAAGAATACTATTTCACCCTCAATGGTCTCGCTGACTATTTTTGATATTGAACCTACCTCTAAAGATTTAAAGTGGTTATCATATTGTTTACGAATATTTTCTTTGCCTTTAATGACTTTATTCGTGGTAACATATATGGCATCATCTGCAAAATCAAACATTACATCATCTATATTAGCTTTGGCAAAAGCAATGCAATGGTGTTCCCAAACTTCTTTTGTTGTTCTCATATTTCTTAATTTTATTTCTTTTATAATTAAATTAGAAAATGAATCTATCACGATTTACAAATCCTTGGTTATCGAAATAGTAATTCATCCATTTATCACTTTCGCTAAGATCATTCCATTCCTTTGATAAAATAGCTTCTTTTTGTGTAATAGTTTTTGCTCCAGCCTTTAAAATTTTATCTTGAAGTTTATACCTCCATTTAAAATGATTTACTATATCCAAAACATGTGCGGCATATGCTTGTGCTATAGCTTTATCTTTTTTAATAATGAGCATATTCTCATCATTCTTATAAGAAGCCGCATAACCTAAATTATGACTACCTGTAATAACAACACAATCATCGCTAAAAGGATCAATTACCAATAACTTATCATGAATAGTAGAAAACCCAAGTTTTAAGAGTTCCGCCTCGAAGTAACTAAAGGGACCTGGAATTGCTGCTACACCAGTTACCCTGTCAAAATAATAGGTAGCAGGATTTGCCAGAATATCACTTGATACAATATTTGTAGTAACGCTGGCTGCAATTTTAGCATCTGATACTGCTCCTCTTACAAATAACGGCTTTCCATGAGGCCTTGTGGCAGCGACTTCCTTTATTTTATCAATTATACTTGGGCTGCCCGGATTAAATACCAAGTATAAAACAGATTCTTTGGCCTTTTCAATTAAATCAAAAACTTCTTGCATGTCCACAGGAGTAGTAGCATCCTTTGGCTTGTTTTTTTGAACGGTATTTGGAGAAAACCAAAGTGTTAAATCTGCTTTTTTATTTATTTTATTTGAACTACTATTTAAAGC
>JAWXBT010000394.1:0-3733 GCA_034440315.1 bacterium | reverse complement strand
TCGTTTAAAAATGTTCCACGTGGAACATTTTTATTTATGACTTACTTTAAATAACTTGCACTAAGAAAAACTATCATGCTACTCATTTAATTAGTGGGTGTCCTCAATTCCCTACTCTTGAAAAATGTTCCACGTGGAACATTTTTAAGCGAATTCATTAATGGAGTACCTATGACCCAGGTTATTGCTGTATCAAACCAAAAAGGTGGCGTTGGTAAGACAACCAGTTCTGTCAATATATCTGCTGAGTTAGCAGTTATGGGAAGGCGTGTTCTTCTTATAGATTTCGATCCTCAAGGAAATACTACAAGTGGATTAGGTGTAGAGAAACCGTCGGAAGGAGAAGATCTTTATGATGTTTTCTTTGGCAGAATTACCCTTTCTTCTATAGTTCAATTAACTCCACATCCTCAATTATCCAATCTAAAAATCGCTGCTTCTACAAAGGATCTGATTGGTGTCGAAGTTGAGCTAGGAAAGACTCCTGGACGAGAACTCATTCTTAAAAGCCAACTCAAACTTTTAAAATCAAGTTTTGACTATGTCATAATTGATTGTCCACCATCTCTTGGCCTTCTTACTTTAAATGCCTTAGGAGCTGCAGATTCGGTTTTAATTCCACTTCAGGCTGAATACTATGCACTCGAAGGGGTTTCAGCGTTAATTGAAACAACCAATTTTGTTCGACAGACATTTAATCCTAACTTAAGCATAATGGGTGTATTTTTGACTATGTATGACGGTCGCACTAGACTTTCAACACAAGTTGAAGCTGAAGCTAGAAAGTTTTTTGGGCCCACTATGTTTAATTCAGTTGTTCCAAGAAGCATTAGGTTATCTGAGGCACCAAGTCATGGAAAACCAATTTGCTTATATGATCCAAGCTCAAGCGGAGCAGAAGCATATCGAAAGGTTTCCACAGAGCTTGATGAAAGAGTATACGGAGTCACAAAAAGATTTGCAGTAAATGAATGAGAAGGAAATGTTCCACGTGGAACATTTTTAAACGATTGATATTAATAAAGAAAATATATGACACAAAACAAAGCAGGTAGAATGGCACTAGGAAGGGGACTTAGCTCTCTTATTTCGTCTCCAGTTGTTCCTCTAACTCCAATAAGAGCTGAGAGTATTGGAAATGCCGCATTAAAAACTAACGAATTTTCTAATCAAAATGAAAATTCAAAATCAGATTCCAGCGGAGTTACATTTATAAATCTTAGTAAAATAATTCCAAATCCAACACAGCCAAGAAAAACTTTTATTGATTCAGAATTAAAGGAACTCTCCGACTCAATAAAGAATCTAGGAGTTTTACAACCCGTGCTCGTTCGTCCAGCACGAGGAGAAGAGGGGTCATATGAAATTGTTGCAGGGGAACGTCGATGGCGAGCTTCTCAGTTAGCTGGAATAGTTCAAATACCTGTTTTAATAAAAGAATTAAGTGATTGGGAGTCCTTAGAAATAGCCCTAGTTGAAAACGTACAACGTTCGCAACTAGATTCAATTGACGAAGCTCAAGGATATCAACGTCTTATGGATCAATATTCTTTGAGTCAACAAGATGTTGCCGACAGAATTGGAAAGGATAGGGCAACAGTTGCGAATCTATTACGGATACTAAAACTTCCAGCAGATGTTCAGGGTTTTATCAAAGAAGGTCAGATTTCAATGGGCCATGGCAAAGCTCTTGCTGGTGTTAAAGATTCAAGAGCTCAACTAAGTTTAGCTAAAAAAGCAGTAGAAGAGGGACTATCCGTAAGATCTCTAGAATCAATTATTTCTCAAAGTGCACCTTTGGATGGCAGTAAAAGAGCTGCACTTAAGGGAAGTGATCTAGGAATCACTGGAGCTAAACGGTCCATGACTTCGTTTCCAGAAATTGTCGAGAAGATGCGTAGAAGACTTGGAACAAAAGTTATGATTCGGCATCAAAAATCAGGTAGGGGTAAAATTGAACTTGATTATTTCTCCGAAGCGGAGCTGCAAAGATTAGTCGAGTTGTTAAGTTAATAATTTTTTATCTTCTTCAGCCGATCTTTGGTCGGTGCAACGAAGAACAAGCTGTTCCAGTAAATATGTTAAACTGTTAAATTATGAATTATTTGACTTTAATTTAAGACGGGACTACGAAAGGCAATAAGACATAAAAAGGAAAACCATGGCATTCGGAAAATCAGACGAAA
Organism: bacterium; assembly: GCA_034440315.1. Lineage (GTDB taxonomy): Bacteria > Bdellovibrionota_C > UBA2361 > UBA2361 > J135 > JAWXBT01. Next base: position 1,547 of record JAWXBT010000394.1, on the reverse strand, counting down.
GAAACTCTCCAATTACTCCAAATATAGTAACCCCAGCTTCATCTAGTGGCCTAGGTTTAGGATCAAGCTCTCCATCAAATGCACTTGGTGCGTTTCTAGGAAGCGGTACCAAGATAATGGGACAGCTCAGCTTTACTGGGCCAGTTGAACTTGACGGCCAAGTAGAGGGTGAAATTGTTGCCCAAGATAAACTTACAATCGGGGAAGCCGCCATTGTTAAAGGCACCGTTCACGGTTCCGAGATCTTGGTTAAAGGCACCGTCCAAGGAGATATCTTTGCTTCTAAGAAATTGATTCTAAGAAAACCAGCCAGAATTATCGGGAATATTTCAGCCCCAAGTTTGAACATTGAAGAAGGTGTTACTTTTGATGGAAAATGCTCAATGAACATGCAAATTGGACAGAAGCCACAGCCTAACAAAATTGAAAATGTGACTTTAGTTAAAAATGCCGCAGCATAAATTTGTTATAAGACGAGGCTTGTTATCAGACAATGTTGCCACCTATGAAAACATCTAAACTATAGCTAGATGTTATATGTTCCTAGATTCTAATTAGCATTGATCTATTTTTACTAATGAAATATATCTATATATAAAATAGATATATGAAAAAGATAAATGAAATTTTAGAAGCTTCAAATTTTTGGAATAAGGATCTTTTCATTGGCAATCCTAGATCTCAGCATATAAATGAGATTTTAGAATTATTAAAACTAAATAAGTGTGTAGTTTTAAGCGGTCCAAGGTATAGCGGTAAATCAATTATAGTAAGACAAGTTTTTAAGACTTTAATTGATTCCGGAGTGCCAAATGTCAATTTTCTTCATATAAACCTTGAAGATCCTAGGTTAGAGAAGCCTCTAACTACAAAAGTTATATTTGAGATTATTAAATCATACGAAGCAAAATTAAATCCAAAAGGGGAGATCTATATTACCCTTGATGAGATTCAGTCGTTTCCAGATTGGCAGAAATTCACTAAAACAATCTTGCAAAGATCCACGAGTTATAAACTAATATTGACTACCTCGTCGATGTTGGATTCTTCAAGATTTTTTGAAAAGAATCAGGATAAATTTTCAGAGCACAAAATTGGACCACTCTCCTTTATGGAGTTTTTGGATTGGAAAGAGGTTAAGTCCTTCCACGCCACCGAAAATGAATTGACTGAATATTTAAAATTTGGCGGATTTCCTAAAGTTGTTCTTGAATCGAATCTAGATATAAAAGAGGAGATCCTATTAGGTTACTATCAACGAACAATTGAACGGGATTTGGCATTGGCTTTTGGCATCAGAAGCTATAATGATATCAATAGATTGATTGATTTCGTGATGTCACACACTTCTGAGTCAATATCTACATATGAGATAGAGAAAACTCTAAAAATATTAAATGTAACAGCGCGAAATTTTATTAAAAACCTTAAAGATTGCCACCTAGTAAGTGAACTTTCCTTTTTTTCAGAATCAGCTAAACAGAGAATCTATAATCCAGAGAAGCTTTTTATCTGTGATACTGGGTTTGTAAATATAATGTCAGATC
>JAWXBT010000393.1:0-5278 GCA_034440315.1 bacterium | reverse complement strand
GACAAGTAGTATTATACTTATAAGGATCAATTCCAAGTTCAGATAATCGTTTAAAAAGTTCGAGGGTCGTACCAAAAGCAGGAATAATTACAACATCATCGGGTGATAATTCATCGAAAGGTATTAACTGTTCACCTTCGGCCGTGCGTAAAAACTTGATTCCTCGATTATTCAAATCCTCATTAACATGTGGATTGTGAATCATTTCACTTAATAGAAATATTCTTTTGCCAGGATTTTCATCAAGTGCCTTGTAAGCAATCTCAATGGCATTTTGAACTCCATAACAAAAACCAAAATGTCTAGCTATTTTAAATCTAATCTTTCCAAGATCAATAATGGTAGGCGAGAAATCTTTCTTTCGTTGATCATGACCATTCCTCACCTGTTTCAACCGTGAGATACTCGGTGATCTATAAAAATCTGGAATAATAAATTCTCGTGCCATGGTGGTAGATGTATATCATAAAAATGAAGTTAATAAAAATTTTGACCTATAAACTTAAGAAAGCCTAATCAATTGACTCAAAAAGTTGCACACCCAAGATTCTATCATCCTTTGAGCCAGTCTGAAGGGCTGGAGACCAGGGTGGATTTATAAGCATATATAAATATGTCTCTTTTTGATTTGGACAGGCAAACTCAATGTTTTTTTGTTCTGTGGATAGAAAATCTACAGATATATTTTCTCCTAATTCATTCATAAAATTTATATTTACATTTTTGTTTTGTTGCCCAGCGTGCATTGCTCGAAGTTTGAGATTTAGCAATGGGCCCTGACATTTGAAAAGTTTTTTTGCTACGATACTTGTCCACCTATAAGTTCCTTCCATCCCTCTTTCAAAAGTAAAAAGTCCATATTCGAGCTTTGAGGCAGCAAAAGGAACGGCAAACAAAGATACTATTAAAATGATAGCAAATGCTGTTTTTGTTAATTTTATTAAAAATCGATCAGAGAACTCTCTTTTAACCAGGACCAGGGAAAGAATTACAGAAGTCAAAATAGCAACTTCATCAAATGAAACATGAGAACCAAAAAGAAGAAGAAATAAAAAAACATATAAAACAGGAAAATATTTCTTCTGAGAAAAATCAAATTTAAAGTAGCTAAAAGCCAAAACTAAACTTATAAATCCAAGAATTCCCAACTCGGAAATTAATCCTAAATAAAAGTTATTATTTCCATCACTCCAGCCTTTAAGGTTCAACGATAAATACTGAGCATATTCATGCATTGCAAAGCGAAAATTTTCAAAACCAATCCCATAGGGATGATCTAAAATCATAGCCCAAGCAATTCTAATAAATGGCAATCTGCTTAGAGGAGAATTATTAATATTTGCATCACTTATTCCAGATAAAATCCTCCTGAATCCCTCCGGCATGAAACTTAACTGAGTTAAAAATGAAATTAATCCAGAATTTCCAAGAATTATTAAACAGCTCAGAGCAAAGAGCATGATTCCAAGTAAGATTAAGAAAAACTTTCGACTTTTTTGAAATGAATACAGAAAAACGAATAGAATGATGCCAAGAATAAAACTACGAGAACCTGTAAAAAAGCCAAACAAAGTACATAGAAGTGTTCCTATTACCATTAATTTATGGCCCCAAAGTTCACGACCTTTTAATACGATAAAAGGCAGCATAAGCACCAAAAAAATACCTGCGGCATTTGGATCTGTAAAAGTACCAGAGTATCTGTTCAATATTTTCCAAAATTCGTTCTGATTTGGAAGTGGGCCTTCTATTTCTGCAAATATTAAAATTAATGAAAATAATGTTGTGACAAAAGTTCCTGTTATCATTCCTGATATAAGATTATCTCTTTGATCAGTTGAATTTTTTAGTAGGGCAAACAGAAGAAGGATGCAAATATATCTAGCTGTGCTTACGAAACTTAAATAGGAAAGACTACTACTTTGTAAAAACCAGCTGCTTATCCCTTCTATGCCGTTCCACTCCCAAAGTGCTTTGATTCCTGAAAAACCAAGTCCAAAAAAAACGTAACTTATCGTCCAAATTATAAGAATCAAAATAAAGATAATAAATGGAGTAATGTAACTTGGATTAATCTTTTTTAAATTGAGTAAAAGAAATAAAGCTACTGCAATTAATAGCCAGCCCGATCCAAAAACTGGAATTAAGGGAACAATAAATCCAAGAATGAAGGGCATTATATTTTGTTACCTCCCTCCCATCTCCATTTTTGTGGGATCTACAAATTTTATATCGTGGTTATTAGGACTGAGATCTGTCTTTGCATCTGGGGACCAGAATAGAATATCTTCATCATTAAAAAAATCAGGTACCGCGACTGGATCTTTTAGGAAATTTTTTAAAATATCACGAATTTCCAAAGACATATTAGCTTTACTAAAGATACCAACAGGTCCCAAATTTCCAGTGAACAAGCCTGTTTTAACTGAACCAACCTTGAGAGAAAAATCCCCCTTAGGTAAGATACTTCTACCTAGATCGTAGCCACCTGCTGTCTCCAATTTAATTTTACCATTTTCCTGATAATTTCCGAGATAAGTTCCAAGATATCGATCCTGATAATAAGTCAGTCCTAACATGAACCAAAAACCCGGCAATATTTTAACATCAGAAAATACATACCAGCCGCCTTTCCCTTTTTCGTCTCTCCAATATACTTCAGGTCTAAGAGAGTCCGCCGTTCTTGCAAGTGCAACTGCATAACCACTTTTATTCCCAGCCTCAGCATCATATCTTGATAATAGAAACATTCTCTGACCTGGAGTCGGAAGATCTTGGACATTGAACCAAGCGATAGCTAAAAAATCCTTTTCTTTAGATGGGGAAAGATTCTGGGCATTTTGAACCTTAAGAAAAGCTCCTCGTGCATTAATCTTAATGGGAGACGCAAAGGCGCTCTCGGCCACTTGGGCTTCAGAAAGAGTGTCTTCAAAGAAATATTTTTTAAGCGGTGGCCCCAACAGTAAAACTGGAGCCACAAAGAAAAAAACAAAAATTATTACTAGAAATCCGAAAGTTAAAGGACTACTCAGCCTTAGGGGCTTCCTGGGTATCTTCTTTTCTACGTCTAGATCTACCGCCTCTCTTTCCTCTTCTGTCTTCATTGCCGGATTGTTCATTAGATTCTGGTTTCTCTTCAATCAGCTCTATCTTAACTTCAGCTTTAACTTGCGCTGTAATTTCAGAATGCAATCTGATATCAACTAAATATGAACCAGCTTTTTTAAATGGCTCACCTAATCTAATACGTCGACGATCGATAGCAAATCCCAATTTTGTAAGCTCAACTTCTATATCTTTAGCAGTAATAGAACCGAAGGTTTTACCTTTTTCTCCAGCTTTTAGAGTGAAAGAAAGGGTCTTAGCTTGAAGTTCTTCTGATAATTTCTCAGCATCAGCTCTAAGTTTAAGCTTTTTGGAGTTAATGGAACCCAAGGCATGTCTTAATTGTCTCTCGCTTTCAGCATTAGCTTCCAATGCAATTCCACGAGGGAACAGAAAATTGCGAGCAAATCCTCTCTTAACCGAAACTTTATCACCAAGAAATCCAAGGGCTGGAAAATCTTCTCTAAGTATTACGTCCATTTTATTTTCTCCTAAATCTATAAGGCAATCTTAATTAATTCGCCCTTAATTAATTCGCCCTTAATTAATTCATTGAAAGGCCGCCAAAATCCATGGAATCGGAATCTCCACTGATAACAGCACGAGGATTAATCTTAAATTTCTTCTGTGGCATTCCAGATCTATAAGTCTGATATCGTATTACACAATCGGTAATCGTAAGAACTCGTTGTAGCTCAGCAATAAGATCATGATTCTCAGTAGAGAAAATGAAATTGAGATAATATCCAAACTTCTCATGCTTCATTTTGTAAGAAAATTCCCTCTTACCCCAATTTTCTATTACCAAACTCTCGGCCTTATTGGATACAAGTAAATCTTTAATTTTCTTAGCTTCGGTTCTTAAACCAGAATCACCTACATTTGTGTTGTATATAACAACAACTTCATAACTTCTCATAATCAATCAAACTCCCAATTTAAATCTGAAAAAATCTCTCTAATTACTAAACTTCTGTTGAGCCACAACCACCCCATCTTGAAATAATACCTCAATGGATTGAGTAGCTTTTTCAATCATCTTTTCTAAAACAACACTTTCTTCCTTGGAAAACTTCTGTAAAACCCAGTCTGAAATCTCCATTTGGAGATTTGATGGTCTTCCCACTCCCATCCTTATCCTCACAAAGTTTGGGGTATCAAGAGAAGTAATAATAGATCTGACTCCTTTTTGACCTCCGTCACTACCGCCTTCTCTAATTCTTAAAACCCCAAGCTCTAAATCTATATCATCATGAATTATTACAACATCACTGGCAGTGTACTTGTAATAATTCATCGCAGCCAGAAGTGGTTCCCCACTTCTATTCATGAAAGTAGAAGGTTTTATAAGTACTACCTTCTCACCGGCGATTCGAATTTCAGATCTTAGGCATCCTGCCTCATTCTTCCACTCTACTCCACACAACAGCCGATCTAATACTGAGAAACCTATATTGTGTCGAGTTCCCTCATATTCCTTTCCAGGATTTCCTAACCCAGCTATCAGCTTAAATTTGGGCAAGTTGCATAACTCCGAAATTCACTACCAATTAAGATAGGTTATTTCTCTTTAACGCCAGACTTTGCAGGCTTAGCAGCATCTTTTGCATCCCCAGCTTCACCAGCCTTAGCATCTGTAGCAGCACCTTCAGCACCCTCAACAGGAGTAGCACCTTCAGCAACAACCGCAGTTGGAGCAGGAGCCTCTTCTACAATTCTTACAGCAACGACACTGGCCACAGTCTCTTCTGGGTTACCAGACAAACGTACTCCATCTGGAAGCTTAATATCTTTAGCATGTAAGCTTTGACCAAGATCGATACTTGATACATCTAGCTCAAGTCTTTGAGGAATATTTTTTGGAAGACAGGATACAGAAACTTGATGTAAAGCAACGGACAAAACTCCGCCGCTAATCTTAACACCTACTGGCTCACCAACAACTCTAAGAGGAACTTTAATTGATAATTCCTCGTCATCTTTTAGTGTCATTAAATCAATATGAAGAGGCTCTCCACGCTTCATTGGATTCTTCTGCACATCCTTAACAATCGCCAAACGACCATTAAGATTTTTTGTTCCGCTCTTCAAAGAAAACAATTGCGAGGAACTGGCCTTTCTTGCAAGTTTTACAAACTCATTAAAATCCAGAGTTATCGCTATTGATGATTCT
>JAWXBT010000392.1:0-2792 GCA_034440315.1 bacterium | reverse complement strand
GTCATACACAGATCCCTCTGCAGTTTCTGCACAGCAAGACTAATAAATATTTTTAAATTAAAAATACTTCGAAAACATCAAAAGAACGACATTCCCTCCCAAAGGAGTCTATTGATTATGTTGTTAGCAACTGGCGTGCCAATCATTTTTGCTTGTTGTAAGGATGGTGGTACTCAATCTTTCATTGAGTCAAAATGTAAATGCTAAGTTATTAAAATAACAACAACTCCGCTTACAACTAGTATCCCAGCAAGGAGTCGTTTTTTAAAATCTTCCTCTTTAAATACATACCTACCGACAATGATAGACATGAGGAAAGAACTTCTCATAATAGCCACAACATATGGGGCTTAAAGATAGCTCAGAGCAAAAAGCTTGCTAGCCATAAATATCATTTCGAGAAGTCCACGTTTTAGAAAATGTTGGTGTGAAATCCTAAAGACAGGAAGTATAGGTTCGCGGGCAACTGGGAGTAGGATTAATCCCGAAACTAAAGTCATAGAAAATCCAGAAAGAAGAGCACTTGATTCTTGAACCGCAAGTCTGTCAAAACAGGAATTAATACTAAAAAAGAAGGCAGCTCCAATAGCAAGCAAGATACCTCTTAGACGAACTTCGATTTTCTTTGAAGGGTTGATTACAAAGATAATTGCCCCAGCTCCAACTAAGATAACTCCTAAGATGCCTTGGGTTGAAAGCTTATCTCCAGTAATGAGGGGTGAAGTAATAAGTAAGAAAACAGGACTTAAAGAGTAGAAGGCGGAAATTACAGAAAGATCACCGTAAGAAAGAGCCGACATCTTCATCCATTCAGCAGCACAATCAGAAACTGCCCTAAGGGGCCTGTTGCAAAACTCTCTCCTACTGCGAAAAGCGATCTTTGGCCTACGACATCGTCAGTCTTCCAGAGAAAAGTCTCAACATATCCAGAGGATATGCTTACGGTTTTCTCTCTCGACTTCCTTGTCTCGGCAAAAAATCTCACTTTTCTCGTTACGGAGATAGTTTTGCAACAGGCCCCTAAGAACAACATAAGAAAAAAATAGAGTTCCGATTTGCCAATTTTCGAATCCTAAGATTGTAGCAATGAAAAGAGCTATGACATAAAAGGGGAGGGCGTAAATAAAAGAGGCAATTGTTGAAATTGTTCCGGAAGAAACAAAAGATACTTTTTTGCTTACAATATCTTTAGAGTTGAGAAAATGGCAGCATTAAGAGCAAAGAGTGTACCAATCATTTTATTTTTTCAGACTTCATCTGTTTTTTGAGTGAAACTAAATCTTTATTTCCTGGCTCACGATACCAAAGTTCTTGATATAAAGTTTGAGCTTCAACAATCTGACCTTTTCTGATTAAAGCTGACATATGTCCAAGCTTGCCATAAAAACTATGTGGATTGTCATTTAGAATTTTTAAAAATAAATCATCTGCCTTGTCAGTATATCCTGCATTAAATTCATAAACTCCGAGTTCATATAAAGCTAGTGGATGATTTGGGGAAATAACTAGTGCCTTTTCCAAAGATTCTCTGGCTCGTGGAAAATCTTTTTCAGAGTTTGCAATCAAGGCAAGTCCATACCAAGCATCCGCAAGATTGGGGTATAGAGTTAAGGCATTACCGATATGAATTTTGGCACTATCGAGATCACCTTTGATTCTTAGAAGAGTTGAGTAGTTTAGCTGAACTTTTGCACTTCGAGGAGAATTCAAAATTTCATAAGTAAAAAGTGAATCATGGTTTTTCCAAACTTGATTGTAAGCAAATGTTTTTGCACCGTATGCTAAGGCTAAAAGTAGTAATGCAGTATTGCTTAGTCTCGGAAATGGACTTTTATTAACAAGATAAACAAGAAATAAACAGATTCCTAGTGAGGGGAGATACATAAGTCGTTCAGCGAAAATTGTGCCAGTGGCAAAGAAAAGGTTGGAAATAATAAGAGCTGAACCAAAAAACCATAAGAAGACGAAGCTCAAGAGATCTCTCTGTTTAATTTTTGATATAGAAAAAAATATTCCGAATAATAAAATAAGAACAGCAATCCAAAAATCTTTATTTTCTAGAGAAGAGATAGGTGTAATTTTAGCAAAGGCATAGTCAGAACTAAGTTCGATGGGAAATAAAATAAGTCCAATATACTTGGTTAGAAGTGAGATTGCTGTAATTAATCTAGGAGCAATCGGTATAGATGCTAAAGGGTTATCCAAAAAGTTAGGGATATATCCTGGAGCGAACAAGTCACCTAGAGCATTACAGCGCAGAAATAAGTAAAAAATAATTGCTAATGCAGAACCTATTCCAAATGATCTCCAAGTCTCATTCTGATCATTTTTTGCAAAATGAATAGCTAAAGGGGCCAAGAGCAAATAAGAGAATCCGGATTCTTTAGAAAGTAGAGCACAAAGCAATAGTCCAAAACCAATAAAATTCTTCTGAAATATATTTTTACTTGAATTATTTTTAGGCTCTTCAACTATAAAAAGAAGGTAAAGCATTCCAAATAAATGACATAGTAATTCAGAACGACCTGAAATACTGGCAACTGCTTCAACATGAATTGGATGTAATGCAAATAGAAGAGTGGTCCAAAATGCTACTGTAAATCCAACTAGTCTGGAAAGAAACATTAAAATGAGGAGACATATAATTGTGTGTAAAGATACATTAGTAAAATGAAAGAAATACGGATCTGTGCCAAAAAGATTATAAGTTGCTTTATATGATGAAATTAATAATGGTCGATATAGATTCCCTGGAAATACTGGGGAAGTAAATATTTCAGAATATTTGATTT
>JAWXBT010000391.1:0-2668 GCA_034440315.1 bacterium | reverse complement strand
CTTTAATATCTGCTAAATTGTTTGTGCCTTTGATTCTGAAATCTAAACCAAAAACTGGTGCAAGGTGGGTTAAGTCAAGTGCTTTTCCTTGTGGCATTCCGTCCACGATATCAAAGAGAACTACATCCCCCATATTGCGCATGCCTGCTAAGAGAGCAAGTGTTCCGCCAATTTGTCCTGCGCCAATAAGTGCAATTTTCTTTCTTCTTACGTCCGACATATCTATATTCCTATCTAAATTAATTATTGATTTGCAGGTTGTACTTTTTTCTCTTCTTTCAGTGCCTCGGACATTCCAATCTGTCTAAGCAGTTCGTTAGTATCCAATTTTCTTACATCAACATTGTTAGAGTTACTTTGATCCCCTAATGTTACAAAGCTAGGTTTTTCTTTTGAAAGATACTTTGCGAATTCAAGTTTTAATAATTCAATCCCACCTTGCCCCTCTAAAGCGGCAATCTTCTGTTTCATCCCATCAACTTCTGATTTTCCTTTTGCAAGAACTCCCAATGCGTCATTTGTTTTGGCTTGTAAAAAACCATCTCCACGCAACTTAGATTGCTTACTATAGCCATCAGCTTCAGCAATTTGTCGATTAACTTTTCCTTGAACTTCATTGAATTCTTGTGCTTTTTGAGCTCTGATTGTGTCAATCCTCAAAAGTTCCCGTTCGGTATCTTGTCCGATCTTTTGTGTCTCATCTATTTTATCTTGATAACTTCTATCAGTGGATCCATCTCTTAGCTGTCTTTCAAATCTGTGTTCATCTAAAATTACTTTTTCAATGTAAATCCCTTCTGGATTGAGATTTGTATTCATCGCATCTTTGGATTTATCGATTGCTTCATAGCGAGCTTTGCCATCAAAGAAGGCCGAGGTTTTAAGCTCATTCATGAAGGCTCTAATATTTGCCCTGGCAACAGTTTCTACTAGGGTGTCCACTGCCATATTGCTATTTGCAACATTATGAACCAGGCGAACTAAATCTTCAGGTTTATCAGAGACTCTATATTGAACAGTTACGGCCAAGGCAACTTCATTTCCATCAACAGCTCTTGTATAAACATAATCAGAATGTTGTTTATATCCTTCTTTATTTGAACCTGCTCCCCAAGAAATATACTGAAGTGAGATATCGAATCTGTAAATTCTATCCCAGGGCCAAATTAAAGCATATTCGCCTGGATTAATAACTTTCATTCCAACACCACCCCCTAATGATGGAGGCAGCTTTCTAAAGAGAACTCCATACTCTGTGGTACCCATCTGCCTAAAACCAGTGTCGCAACCAGATAGAAGCAATAATGCAGTGATAAAAAATAATATTCTCATTTTCTCTCCTTAATCCCAAATTTTCGTAACCAGGCTTCACTGTCGTAAGGATCTACTTGGCTAACAACACCACCTTTTAGTGAACTTAAAAGAGGAGCCATTTCTCTTGCCACATAAACATCGCTTCCAGGAGTTCCCGCTAGTACTGTTGCTCTTAATTTATCAACCTCAGCATAAGCCTTTGCTAGGACAAGATCCCCTTCTGCAACTTTTTGAGCTTCATATAAGTTACCCTCCGATCTTACCACTTTGGCTTTGTTATCTCCCTCTACTCTGAGAGTTTCAATCTTGGCATCTAATTCAGCTGAGACTTGTTCCGACTTAGCTTTAGCTTCTGCTAATTTACTGGCAGCACCATTTAAACGCTCTTCTTGATCTTGAAGGTTTTTTGCGAAAATTGCTTGGTCAATACGATCTTCTCTATAGGTATATCTTCGAATATAAGCTCCTTCCACGATGATACCAAACTTAACAAGCTTTTGATTCATGTTGACTTGAGCTTCATGCACAGAGAGCTCTCTTTTTCCAGGATTATAAAATTCGGATGTTGACAATCTACCGAGAGATCTTCTTAGTTCATCAATAGCGACTCGTCTAATTGTGTTTTCCCATTGCTCGGTACTAGCACCTAGTTTCTGGATTAAATCACCAGGCCCACCGTGTTGAACGACTACATTTTCAATACTTTCTTCGCCTGGAGATTTATAGAATCGACTGAATATTGAAACATCAACAATGACACTCGATCCATCTGTTGTTTGAACTTCCAAAGCTCCAGTAGATTCGTTATCGTTATCACGATCTCTGTGAATATGCATAACCTGAATATCTTGAGGAACTATATATACTCGAGAATAAAATGGGATGTTCCAATGATATCCAGGAGACATTCCATCTTTCACAAATCCTTGTTTTAATCCCAGTGGAAGATCTACCGTTATCTGTCTTACTCCAATACTTCCGGGATAAATCACTACACCGAAAACAAATGAAAGTATTACGACAATAGCAACGAGTGCTGCAAAACCTTTGGCTGCACCTAACCACAGATTTCCAGATTCCGCTTTTAAAATAGAAAATTTCAAATATCTAAACATCATTTTTCACCAAATTGTAGGTAATTAAGAATTTTTATCTTTAGGGACAATACATTAGGAGAGAAAAGAGTTGCTAACAAGGGGCTTGTGAAATCTGTTTTTTAAATAAAAAACCAATGTTTTATTATTTCATTACATCAATCAATTGCAAAAAGTTCAGGTGAAATGACTGCACCGATACCTAAAAAAAGTTTGGGATCAACTGGTTTCTTATCAACTCTAATTTCATAATGTAGATG
>JAWXBT010000390.1:0-3546 GCA_034440315.1 bacterium | reverse complement strand
GTCATCCTTCAAAATATTTATATGATATTTATGTCTCCTACCTCTGGCTACCCTGATGAAGGGTTTCACCTTCCTTTGGTAGAAATAAAGCAGAGGAAGCGATAAAAACTCCATACCGCACAGATCATATTATTTGCACTGCTCTTAATCTCTGCATTACTCTAACACTTTTGATTTTATTGCAAACAACCCTGAAAAGATATCAACCATAGATAGATATGACATTCTATCATTAGAGATACTAACGCCATAATAAGGAAAACCATTGGGGTGATGTAGAAATATTTTTAATTTACCAAAGTTTGTACCTTGCTAAGTCTAATTGTAATTAGAGCGCCTTTCAATTCCTAACTTTAGCGATCGCTTCACAAATTTACTCCAACTTTTAGCATGGTTAGTTTAAGTTTGAGATTCAAAATGCGATCGCATCAACAGTCATTTTCTCAAGTTTGCAGAGGGCGATCGCTATCTCACTCAACAATAAATATTCCTAAATGATTTGATGAGTTTTAGAATGCGATCGCGTTTTCTGACATATCAAGATTTCTGGGTTTGACTAAATGCAGTTTCTAATTCTGGATTGGATATTGCTAAGGCGCTTTCATACCATTCATGGATAATTGCTTCTAGCTCATTCCAAGCTTGTTCTTGGCGATCGCTTACACGATAGGCTGACATCAGCTCGTTAATAAATTCATTCAGTTCGTCTGTATCAAATACTGCAAGCCAACCATAGGGATGTTCATTACCAATTGTTTGCTTTAATAACAAACGGAAGGCTGTATTGAGAAGTTCGACAATTTCTCTGCTATGTTGGGCAGTTTTTACAAATAAAGCTACGTCTTCGCGTCTTAGTAGGGCAAAAGATTGGTCATTGCGGGTAATCGTGATTGGATGTTCTAATGCTTTGTCTAAAATCCTGCCTGGTTGACGATTCAATTCTGTGGCTGTCACTAATTCATCGGAGTAAATAGAGTTCATTGCTTCTAGATCCAGTGTTTGAGCAGTTATGTTTGAGATTGAGGGGAAATAGTGTTAATTGTTAAAGAGTTTAGTTATAGTATACGTACTATTTTACGTAGTTTGTTTTTTAGCCAGCCATAATTTAGTTTCTGGTTACTGAAATTTACAGATCGAATATTGTCTAGATGCATTACAGCTAGTAAAGTCTTATCGAGGATTCAGATGGGTTTATAGAACCCATTTGGTATCTTTTCTAATGTCTGCAAGCCTTTTACCCATAAGCGTCTCAACATTTTTACAGTGATCGCCCCATAATTTTGTCCCCTTTGCCTATTGGGTCGTTCTAGACAGACGCACTGTAAGCCTTACACACTAGTAAAAGATACCAAATGGGTTCTATAGAGCTTTTTGATGACGGGGCGGCAAAGCGGCAAACATATCTAAAGCAAAAGTAAATCATTGTATAAGTTAAGTTTTTTGTCTTCAAAAATGCTATATTTCAACGGTCGCAAAATTTTCAACATTTCACAGCCAGTAAAACTAAATGTACAGTCGATTAAGGAAAAAAATTAGGAATAACGAAGGCTTTACACTTATTGAGCTTCTGGTACTGATTTTTGTATTATTGACTTTATTTGGGATATTAGTAGGACTGAGAGGATGTGCTGCTAGTCCGCCGTATTTTCCTAGGACTGACTATGGGTCTGCCCAAGAAGTAGTTATAAAACCTGCAAATGTCAACGTCATCAAACTAGTAAAAGGTTCCCTTTTTCAAAAAGAATCCAAGATTGCTGTTTTTAAATTTGATTCTCCTAATACGACTCAAGGTGGAGCTTTAGTTAGTGATATGTTTAGTACCCTGCTCCAACAGAAAGGCTTTAAAGTCGTCGAACGAGATAATATTGATAGGATTCTAAGAGAACAAAAATTGATTTTGGAAGGTAAGACAATTGTATCTGATTTGGAAGTTGCTCGCCGATTGGGTCAGCTTATTGCAGCAGATTATATGGTATTCGGTACTGTGACACTCTATCAGGCAGAGCCTCAATCTATCTATATACCCATTAAAATTAAGAAAGAAGATCGAGAAGAATATGAGAAAGAATACACTGAATATAGAGATAAATATGTGAATTCATGGCTCTCTTTCTGGGTTCCTAAAGATAAAAAAATTAAGCAGCTTAGAGAAGATGCCAAAGTCCTTTCTATCTCTGAAATTGAAACTGAGTTGGGGAAATTAGCCAAAAATGAATCGCGAGTTATCGCAACTGTAGGGATTTCGAGTAAGGTTGTAGATGTTAAGAGTGGTGGTATTATTTGGCAAGGACAAGGAGAAGCAAATGATTTTACCACTGTTAATGCATCGAAAAGAGTCTTAGAAGACTTTATCAAGGCTATGCAAAAATAAAAATCTACTTTTTATCGTAGCATTTGCCTTTAGTATTAAAGGTTAAATAAATTTTCTTGCCTTCCAAGTAATACTCAACACCTACTACTTCACCTTGAGTAAAGCTTTTCCTTACTTCATCTTTAGTTCCATAACCGCGAATCAGGAAAATTGCTATCATAAATAAGGCTTCTTTTTTACTCTTTATTTGCCAATTCTCCATATTACTTTCGGGAGATGCGCTAGTAATTGACAACAAGCATTCTAATTCTTTCTCATTATTATCTTTTGATAAAAAGCGAATTTGTTTATCAGTTGGTAAATTAGCAGGATCAGCATTCAACGCATTTTCCCAAGCCACAGATAACTCAGTGTTCTCTTGTTGTTTTGGCATAACCATGACCACACTTCCATTTCCTCTTTCTTGAAAATCAGGAATAGTCTGTTGGCGCGGAGCATCAGATGATATTTGTATTTTTTTGTTTTCTCGACCTGAAAAATAAGTTGACAAGTATAGGAACATACCAATCACCAAGAAGATCGTAGCCAATGGCAACAAATTCAAATTAAAAATATATTTGCTAATATTTGTATGATTTCCATCACCCTGATTCTGTACTTGTTCTTGATCTGATTGCCCAACTTGTCCAACTACTGAAGATTGTTCAAACTTTTGATTTTGGGTCGATTCTGGTTGTTCTATTTCACTCATTGTTTTTTAAGTTCCTAAACGCTTAAATTCCCAAGAAGCTTTTTGCTACACCAAACCAATCCGCTAATTTAGTTAACATAGGCTGAATGTCATCCAAGAGCTTTTTAGCTTCTTTGACAGTTTCACCTGTGTTTTTCAATGATTCCGTAACACGTTTGAGGTTTTTTGCGGCGTGTTCCTTGTCAGGTTCTTTCTCTTGAACTTCTGCTTGAGTTGCGGAGATGTAGGTTATCGCTTTATCTTTGATTGCAGATGGTAAATTTGAGCCTTGAACCATTTTTTCAATCTGCAAAATCAATTTGACTACCTCATCTATTGTCAATTGTTTTTCAGATTCAGTAAGTTGGTTTCCTTGTTGCATCTGAACCAAATCGTTACCTGCTTGTCCCACTTGCCCTAATACAGAACTATTAGTAAATGTTTGAGACTGAACTTTTGATGGTTTACGGCTAAACATAGTTAATTTGCTAAATTGATTTCTTAC
>JAWXBT010000389.1:0-9550 GCA_034440315.1 bacterium | reverse complement strand
TGCACCACCAATTAGTGCACCAGAAACATTTGATATTTTAATTATCTCTTTGAAATTATCAGGAGCTACACTTCCGCCATATAAAATTGGAGGCACGATATTTCTTGAAAATTTTAAAACCTCTGTCTGAATTAATTTATGAGCCTCTTCAATCTGACTTAAACTAGCAACAACACCGGTTCCAATTGCCCAAACAGGTTCATAGGCAATAAGCAAAGATGAAATTTCGTTATCCGAAAAGCCATTTAGGGCTGTTGAAATCTGTCTTTGTATAACATCCTTAGTTAAGCCTTTTTTTCTTTCTTCTTCGTTTTCACCGATACATAAGATCGCTAATAAACCATTAAAGATGCAATTCTTTAATCTTTTAGAAATCATTTCATCAGATTCAAAAAAAACATGTCGTCTTTCCGAGTGACCAATAATTCCAAAGACAACACCTTCCTCTTTAAGCATTAAGGCAGAGATCTCTCCGGTAAAGGCACCTGAATTATTCCAATGTACATTTTGGGCACCCAGAGAGACCTTTGAATTCTTAAAGATATTGGCAACTGCTGCAATGCTAGTAAAAGAAGGGGCAACCCAAACCACGGACTTAGCTAGCTTTTGAGTCCATGGTAGTAAATTTATAGAAAGTTCTGCGGAGGCTGAACTACCCAAATTCATCTTCCAGTTAGCACAGAGAATTTTATGAGAAGTATTAATTTGCACCATTCAAAGTTACTTTAGAGAAGCTCCCATCATTTGAGCAACATCAACCATTCTGGCTGAAAATCCCATTTCATTATCATACCACGATAGAACTTTTGCCATTCTACCACCGACAACCATTGTCGAAAGACTATCCACAATTGAAGATCTGGTATCTCCGATATAATCGCAGGAAACTAATGGTTCCTCAGAAAATCCCAAAATGCCTTTTAATGAATTCTCGCTAGCATTTTTTAATGCTCTATTAATTTCTTCAACAGTAACGTCTCTTTCTAATTCTGCTACAAAATCAACTACGGATACATCAACAGTTGGCACTCTGATTGCTAAGCCATCTATTTTTCCTTTTAGCTTTGGTAACACCAACCCAACAGCTTTAGCAGCACCGGTTGTAGTCGGAATCATTGATACAGCCGCAGCCCTAGCTCTTCTTAGATCTTTATGAGGCAAATCTAAAACATTTTGGTCATTTGTATATGAATGCACAGTTGTCATAGCACCTTTCACTATTCCAAAATTCTCTAAAAGTACTTTTGCAACTGGAGCCAAACAATTTGTTGTGCAAGAGGCATTACTAATTACGATATGTTTGGAGGGATCGTAATCAATATGGTTTACACCGTAGGCAAGAGTAATATCAGCATCAGGAGAGGGGGCAGATATAATAACTTTTCTAGCTCCAGCAGTTATATGTTTTAATGCCTGCTCTTTTTTTGAAAAAATACCTGTACATTCTAAAACTATATCTACTCCGAGGGCTTTCCAGGGCAAATTACTGGGATCTTTTTCCGAAAATATCTTAATTTCGTTTCCATTAACTGATAGCGTTTTCTCATCATGGCTTATGGAAGCATCCATCTTTCCGTGAATTGAGTCATATTTAAGAAGATGGGCCAAGGTTTTGGCATCTGTCAGATCATTTATACCTAATACAACAACTTGTTTTTCTTTATTTTGCAGGTATATCTGTCTTAGAATATTTCTTCCAATCCGACCGAATCCGTTAATTCCGATTTTTACTAGCATAGAGAAACCCTTCATAAAAAATTTTCTATTTGAAAAGTATGAAGTGGGGGGTCAATTGTCAAGAAAATTACTATAATTATCAACTTTATGGGCCTATTCGACTGGTGCAGATAAGTGAATCGTGTGATAGTAATAGGTTTAAGTGTTTTAAAATAAAAGTCTAATTTAGAAATTTTCTTTTTGGGAGTCCCAAGCTTTGGAAGTTGAAACAACCCCTAGTGTATTATCAATGGTCTTCGCCTCGGGACCTGTTGTTCAAATTGTTCTTCTTATTTTAATAGGTTTATCCTTTTGGACCTGGGCTATTACCATCTCTAAATTTATAAGATTTCGTCAGGTAGAAAGAGAATCCGCGCTTTTCATATCTACTTTTTGGGAAATTAGAAATTTACCTAGAATTCATGATGCCGTTAAAAAACTAACTGGCAGTCCATTAGCTAATATTTTTGAAACTGGTTTTGTTGAAGTTCAAAGATTAATTGAAACAGCTAAAAAACATAAAGACCAAAATATTGATCTTGATACTGAACTTAAAACCATAGAAAGAGCATTGAAAAGAGAAGAATTTGCACAGTTTAAAAAACTCTCTGATGGAACAACCTTCTTAGCAACAGTAGCAACTGCTGCTCCATTTATTGGTCTATTTGGAACTGTCTGGGGCATTATGACTGCATTTCAAGGCCTGAGTACTTCTAAGGCTGCCACCATTCAAGCTGTAGCCCCCGGTATATCTGAGGCACTTGTAGCGACAGCAATTGGACTAGCTGCTGCTATTCCTGCTTCGATTGCATACAACTATTTCTCCTCTGTTATTAAGGGATTTAGAGAGTCTATGGATAGTTTTACTGCTGAATTTGTGAATATGGCGGAAAGATATTTAGTCTGATCTAATTATGGGAAGTTCTTATTCAGATTCTGACGGACCAATGGCCACTATCAATGTGACTCCATTAGTGGATGTCATGTTGGTACTTTTAGTAATCTTCATGATTACAGCACCCATTTTACAACAAGGGGTTGAAGTTAAACTTCCTAAGGCTACAACTGCACCTCTTGCTGGCAATTCCGAGCAAGTTGTCGTTAGTATTGATTCAAAAGGATTAATTTACATTGGCTCAGGAAATAAAGTAGATCTGAGTACCCTGAAAGATAAAATTCAGGCCATAATGGCAACAAAAGACGAAGCTAATCAGAAAATATACGTCAAAGCTGATGAAGCAGTTTCATATGGAACGGTCATGGCCTTAATGGGTAAGATTCATGCAGCTGGAGTGGAAAACATCGGACTTATTTCTGATCCAGATAAATAGCTTTTATATTTTTTAATGCCTATCCCATGTTACGTAAGATAGAAGATAAGCACTTAAAGGTCGGGGTAACCGTATCCAGTATTGGGCATGTCTTCTTTTTTACTTATATGGCCTTTAATGGTGTCTTTGGTGCAGAGAGAATTAAGCCACAGGTTATTTATTCTGTAACCTTAGAAGGTGGCAAAACACTCGGTGCTATTTCCCAAGCTCCAAAAGATAAAAAATCTGATATTGCTCCTCCAAAAAAAGTTCAAGAACCAAAAAAAACACAAAAAGAAGAAAAAAAAGTTGAAAAAAAAGAAGAGATCAAAAAAGAACAGGTTTTAGTACCTAAAAAAGAAGAGAAAAAGAAAGTAGAAGATAAACCGAAGGTTGATCCAAAGAAGAAAGTTGAAACAAAAAAAAATGAAAAGACTGAAAAACCAATAGATCTCGATAAAAGACTACAACAAGCCGTTCAAAGATATACAGGAGAATCGACCTCTGCCGGTGGAAAAGGTTTTGGAGCTGGAAGATTAGGAGGGGAAAAATTAGGCGGAGGAGTGCAGCGTCCACCTGAATTTTTTACTTATAAACAAATACTGGAAGATTATATTAAAACTGGTTGGCGCTGGTTTGATCCTAGAGCTCAATTAAGTGCACAAGTCGATTTTGAATTACTCCCCGATGGTAAAGTACAGAATATTTCTCTTTCCTCTAGTTCTGGTGTTACAGAATTCGATGAGTCCGTGGTTAGAGCTGTCAATAAGGCTAACCCTGTCCCTCCTCCACCAGAGAGTGTATATGAGTTTTTTAGACAAGTAAGAATAACTTTTGTTCCCACTGATTAAAGATAAATTATGAAACCATTTCGCAAATTATTATTATTATTAGTTATATTAATTTCTCAATCAGCTATTGCTCAAACCGATCTTTCTGTAAAAGGTTCAGGCAGATTGTTCCCTGTAGCACTCCCTAAGTTATGTATTAGCGGTCCAGCAGGAGAGGCTGCAAATGAGATAGTAGAAGTGGTTACTAGATCTCTTACAGTATCAGGTTTCTTTGAGGTCCTTAATCCAAATTCATTTATAGAATCTCCGAGCAATTGTTCGATTAAAGATGGTTTTGCATATTCAGATTGGAGTGTGATTGGTGCAGAAGGTCTAGTTAAAGGAATTGTTACTGCAAGTTCTAATCAGATTAAAATACAGCTTTATCTTCACGATGTTCAGAAAGGATTGGCCGTACTTGGTAAGGAATATTCTGGTGACTTGAACTATGCAAAACAAATTGGGCATAGGTTTTCCAATGAAATTGTAAAGTTTTTTACTGGAGAGGATGGTGTATTTGGTTCCCAAATTGTCTTTGCTTCCAAAATTGGAAGGTTTAAAGAACTATTTGTATTAGATATGGACGGCAGTAACATACGTCAACTTACTCAAGATAGAGGACTTGCAGTTTCACCATCATGGCATCCAGATGGAAATAAAATACTTTATACGTCTTACAGAAATAGAGTTCCTGATATTTTCGAATTTGATCTAAAAAGAGGAAGTTTTGCTCAACTTTCAAGAGGAATCGCCCTTGAGCTAGGAGCGGAGTATGACGTTGCAGGGAAAAATATCTTAATGTCAAGAACACAAGACGGTGAGTCTGATATAGTACTAATCAATCATGACGGTACGATCCTTAAAACACTTACGAACAGAAATGGAGCTATAGATGTTTCTCCAACATGGTCTCCTGATGGATCGAAGATAGCTTTTTGTTCTAATCGAGGGGGTGGACCACAAATTTATATTATGAATTCTGATGGATCTAATTCTAAACGAATCAGCTTTGTAAGCTCAAATTATTGCACTTCACCAGCATGGTCGCCTTTAAATGATAAAATAGCGTTTGTATGTAGAGCTGATAGAGGATTTCAACTTTTTGTTTCCAATATTGATGGTTCAGATCCGTTACAATTGACAAGCAATGGAAATAGTGAAGATCCTTCTTGGGCACCTAACGGTAAATATCTTGTAATGGCTTCTAATTTTGGTTGGGGTGGAAGATATCAACTCGCTCTTATTCGTCCTGATGGCACGAACATGAGACAGCTCACACATCGAAAATTTGATGACACACAAGCTGTTTGGGGACCTATGCCTAGGGAGCTTTTAAATTAACCCCTTGCGTTTTGTTGAATCATTTCGCAAAGTACAGAAATCAAATAGCCATAATTGGGATGATTTGCCCGTGCGAGGCTGCGCGGAGTTATACCAATATTAATGCTATTGATGATTTTTAAATTGGAGGAATTATTATGATTTTAAGACGAGTTGCAATGTTAGTGGCAGTCGCCGCTCTCGTAACAGGATGCTCCTGTAAAAGAAGTTTTGGTGGTATGGGAAATATCGCTTTAGCTGAAGCAGGTAAGGTATTGAAGGATGTGCATTTCGCATATGATTCATACAATGTTGATAAAGCTGGCAAAACTATTCTCGATACTAATGCTACTTGGCTAAAAGAACACAGCAATGTTAGTACTCAAGTTGAAGGTCATTGTGACGAGCGTGGAACAAATGAATACAACATGGTTCTTGGTATGAATAGAGCTCGAGCCGTTGTTGAATACATGTCCTCACTTGGAATTTCAGAAAACAGAATGAGCACAGTAAGCTATGGCGAGGAAGTTCCATTGAATCCTGGTCATAGTGAAGGAGCTTGGGCTGAAAATAGAAGAGCTCATTTTTCTGCAAATATCTCTGAATAATTAAGGATCTTGGTCGTCGACTGGAACATATGGTCGAACTCCGAGAAGTTAATACGAAAAAATCCTTATCAAAGCGAGAGCAGAGTAGATTAATTTCTTTCCCTGTTCTCGCTTTATCATTATCAATCATCGGATGTGCTGGTGGCCAACAGGTCAGACCAGAATCTGAAATTGCCATCTCAGAGCTACGCAGAATTCAAGCCGATCAAACAACAATTATCGCCTCAATTCGTAACGATATCAGAGATATGGTTGGTCGAATCGATGAGATTGAACATAAGAACACAGAACTTCGTGATATTAATAAAAACTTAAAAACAATTGAAAGCAGATTGCCACCGCCAGAGGGAGTTCCGGTTATGGAATTAATCTCTGAGGAGCGAGCTCTAGAAAAAGTTGAAAACTCCACATTCAAAGAGGCACTTTCTAAATTACGTGCTGCAAAATTCTCTGAGGCAATAGAACTACTGCAAACAACTATCAACTCTGAAGGCAATACAGCCAACCATCTTTATTGGCTTGGCATCGCGAATGAGAACTATGGTTTTCTCGAAAAAGCATTGGGCTCTTACCATGAATGCTCAAAACAGTTTCCACAAAACACTCTGGCTCCGGCTTGCCTAATTAGACAAGCCGATGTGTTTATAAAACTAGGGGATAAGGACTCAGCAAAATTAACTTTACAAAAAGCTATCTCTTCATACGGATCAAGCAGCTATGCATCAACTGCTAAATCAAAACTAAAATTACTGTGAGTTACTTGGTTAGTATGAGTTTCAGGTACAATTTCGACAAACTTTCACTACAGTAAATCTTTATCGAGCCTCAGGGGCGACTTTGGGGAGCAAATTCAGGCTGATAAAAATAACTCTTCAGAAAAAAAACCGACTAGGCTTCGGCAACGCAATATGTCAAAGTTAATCTTATATAGTGATTTTCAAAAGTCTTTGCCGAATTACAAAACATAACTATGGAGACTATGTTAAACCTTATTTCTCGGTAACCCTTCGGGTTACCTATGATTTTTGAAAATGAAAAACACTATTTGCAATCCCTCCGGGGGGATAGTTAATTTCTAAAGCCTTTGCTTTTCGGCAAAGACTTTTGAAAGTTACTATGATCACTTAGATTTATTTTATTTATTTACCCCTGAACGGTTACCTTGGTTACTAAGATAATTAGATTAAATGCCGACTCCATTTCCCAGACATCTCCTTCAGTTACTCTAATCGGAAACTTCGACGGACTTCACAAGGGACACGCTAGATTAATAAACAAAGCTACCGAATTAAAAAGAATATTACCTTCTTCCGTAACCACATTAATCTCCTTTTATCCGCACCCCTTAAAAATTCTTCGTGGTCAAAAAATTGAACTTCTAACGCCACTTAGAAAGAAACTAGAGATCTTATCTGACCTGGGGCTCGATCAACTTGCATTAATTCGTTTTTCAAAGAAATTTTCTGAACTCTCTGCTCCTGAGTTTTTAAAAACTTACCTAATAGAAAAATTAAATTCTAAATCTTTAATTATTGGAGCCGACACAAAGGTAGGGAAATCTAGAGAAGGGGATGCAAATTCTATTAAAAGCTTCCTCGAAACTTTCGGAGTATCTGTTCAAATCGAAAAATTCGAAGAAGTTTGTAATATAAAAATCGGTTCAGCGAGTATCAGAGAAAAGATCTTAAAAGGCGAAATCTCAGAATCTTCCCAACTTTTAGGCAGACCTTTTACAATATCAGGAAGAGTCGTGCGCGGAGATGGTAGGGGAAAGCAGATCGGAACTCCCACTGCCAATGTATGGAGTAAAAATCAATTACTGCCTCCAAATGGCGTTTACGCTGGTATGGCGAAACTTAATCAAAAACGATATCCAGCCATAACAAATATCGGAACAAGACCCACTTTTGGCATAAACGATAAAAGGGTGGTAGAAGTACACATTCTTAATTATACAGGGTCCGGTTTCTATAAAAAGATTCTAGAGTTCGCGCCTTCTCATTTTTTACGATCTGAGATGCGATTCTCCTCGGTAGGAGAACTCAAAAATCAAATTATAAAAGACATCGCATCTGCTAAAAGTCTACTTCATGCTTAACGACTCTATCCTTAACCCAAGAAATTACACCTATCCAGGTCCAGAACGCGGAAGACTCGATGCCTTTCTGACCACTGAGCTTACAAAAGATCCAGCATACTCATTCCTAACTAGATCGCAGATTAAAAATTGGATTGAGAAAGGTAATGTTAAAATAAATGACACCGTTGTTCTTAAATCTGGCGAGAAGATTCTAGCAGGGGATAAAATAATCGTTTCTCCTCCACCCATTGAGCCTTCAGAATTAGCCCCTTATGATTTCCCACTGGAGATTTTATTTGAAGATCAAGAAGTAATCGTCATAAATAAGCCGGCCGGCCTTACTATGCATCCTGGAGCAGGTAACCGCGATAAAACTCTTGCTAATGCGATTGTCAGTAAGATCCAAAAAGAACTCTCCGATTCAAATTCGATACGTCCCGGCATTGTTCACCGCCTTGATAAAGATACTACCGGACTTGTAGTCGTAGCTAAAAATCTTGAATCTCATAACGCGCTCGTTAAACAATTTGCATCCAGATCTATCGTGCGACGATATGTAGCCCTTGTAAGAACACTTCCTAAATCTAAAGGTGTCCTTGATACAAAAGATGAGGGGACTATCGAAACCAATATTGGTAGACATCCAAGTCGAAAGACTGAAATGACCGTGCTAACAGACGATGGTCTAAAAGCCATCACCCACTGGAAAATCTTGGAAAGATTTCCCTATGCTTCCCTAGTCGAAGTTAAGCTAGAAACTGGCCGTACCCATCAAATTCGAGTCCATATGACCCACTTAAACGCACCAATATTAGGAGATCCAGTCTACGGCAACCTTGACATGCTCCC
The DNA here is from genome assembly GCA_034440315.1 of bacterium. Taxonomy (GTDB): domain Bacteria; phylum Bdellovibrionota_C; class UBA2361; order UBA2361; family J135; genus JAWXBT01. The sequence continues at coordinate 837 of JAWXBT010000389.1, read as the reverse complement.
CCACGATCTAAAACGCGCCTGCGACAAATTCGGCCGCCAAGCTTTGCATGCAAAGATCTTAGGGTTTAAACATCCCAAGACTGATGAGTATATGGAGTTTGAGGTTGAGGTGCCTAGGGATTTTCAGGGGTTATTGATGACGTTTAAGAATCACACAAATAATTAGTTAGATTTCCTTATAGTAAGTCCAAAAAAGAACTTTCCCAAAGAAAACCTTTATTTGACTTACGATCCCACGCAGGGATTATAACTATATTGAGTCAATCTCGTATGAACCTAACTGAAAATAAAGATTATCTTCACTATGAACCTCTAACAAAAGAGGGAATACTTCACGGTTTTTTTAACTCGGAGTTTCATTGGAATAAAGAAAATAATCAGACAAGGTCTGAAGATTTAAAAAAGAGATTTGGATTTAATAAAATCTTATCGGTCAAACAGGCTCATACTGTAAATATTTTAGATCTGAGTAAGAAAGATTTCTCATTGAATCTGGATGGAAACTTTGATGCTATTATTGCTCCGAGAGTTATAAATACAAAACCAAATTGCGGCATTTTTATAAAAACAGCTGATTGTGCGCCAATTATTCTTATTGGAAAACAAAAGTTGGCTTTGATCCATGCTGGCTGGCAGGGATTAGCCGAGGGGATTATTAATAAATGTGCACAGTTAATTGAAAGTCCTGAGATTGCTTTGATTGGTCCATGTGCCGGTGATTGTTGCTACGAAGTACAAGAGGATGTTCTAAAAAAATTGGATAATCTGGCACATATTCAAATAAGAGATAATAAAAATTACTTATCTATAATGGGAACTGCAGAGAATATCCTTTGT
>JAWXBT010000388.1:0-2710 GCA_034440315.1 bacterium | reverse complement strand
CCAAATATGGAAGATGGGACCTATTATCGCTATCGCAATTGGGGGGAAGATAATACTGATGACGGAGCTAGTGCACAGGTTAGTTTTTTGGTTTCTTTTATCTTTGCTACCTTACGCACATATTTTAACACAACATAGGAGCTGCGGATGGGAAAATCAATCATTACCAAGAATACTAAGCAGTTACCATAGGCCAACATTAATCTAAAAATCAGTGGCGGAAAATCTGATAGTTTTGAAACTATGCTGATGTATTTTTTGATTATAGCTTTTATCATAACAGTGATCATCTTTTATTAGCGATGCCCAACTGCGGTCAACGGTATATAAATTGAGAGTAAGGGCTCTTACTTTTTTAATCTCCTAATATAATGGGATCTTTATTTTATGGTCTTAGGCCTAACTTTGAGTCATCTGTCACAAGATAGGTAAATGGCGCTTCCCGATTAAGTAGTAAACTCTTAAAGCGAAGATCGCTTACTATGGCCATCTCAGAACTCTGCTTTTCCCAGACAGGAGCTTTAAAAAACCATTGGTATCTTTTACCATTTGCAGAATCAATGAGCTTTGCAACTTCTGGATCATGCTCATCCGTTTTGTATGTTTTTACATATGTTACTAGACCACTAAGAGGTTTGATTAGATGAACATGATACTCATCCGCATCTCTTAGTACTCCACGAAAGTGCCACGGACTGAAAGGCTCAGGAAATACATAGTGAAATGAATATTCAGCAGAGTTATTTAAGCCGTGCTGCTCAAGTAAGTGCATTGATCGTTGTCTAAGAATTCCGCAAAGTGAAATATATATAATAAGTAGGCATATTCCTATTTGTGCGGAAGTACGCATTGAAATCTCTCGTCCTAACTTTTTAAATAGATACGGACTTAGCAATGCAAGTAAAAGGATACCCCATATGTAAAGATCGATAATAAAGACCCAGGCTAATTCAAATCGCTGCATCGAGAATGGGAAAAACAAAACAACTCCATACGAGTTAATGAGATCCATAAAGATATGAGCACCAGCTCCTAGCAGAAAAATCCAGAGCCAAGTAAAAAAAGATGCGTTTGGATATAAACGACGAAAGATCACCGCCGCGAAAATGGCTAGTGCTGGTGCCATTATGAATGAATGAGTCCACATCCTGCGAAACGTCCAACTCGGTAGATCCAGAAAGAATGTACCGAATATATCAACATCAACTATATTTGACGCTAGTATTAGTGCGAGCATGCATCCCGGACCAACGCGTTGTTTAAGGCCAGCGTTGGCAAGGGTAATACCTGTTAGGGTGTGGGCGAGTGGATCCATAAAAAGAGATAAAGAAAAATAAGGTATAAAATACTTATAGAAAATTTGGAATGGGGATTTGAGAGAAAGCTCAGTAATAAATTGAGGAAAAAGTGGATCAAGGAAGAACCGCTTCACGAGCGACGGCGAATGAAGGTGGTGAAAATCACTATCCCTACTGATTACTGGTGTTTAGCCAGAAAGTTTTTCAAAATGCGATCTTTATTCTCGTTAGCCTGATCTGCTTTAAAGTAAATCTCTATAAGTTGAATAAGTGCCTTATCCTCTGAGTAAGCATAAGTAATCCTAAAACCTGTTTGAGATCCTCTGGTTTTCATCGTTCGGCAGGTAAATTTCTTAACTTTGATAATCACAGGAGATTCGAATCCAAGACCAGGAATTCTTACTGTTAATGGTGGTTGCGGATGAGTTGCAATGCTAAGAAATTTTTTCAGGACTTCTAAATCCTCTCTGAGGGTATGATATTTTTTTAACAATTGCTTCAGATCCCTCTGAAACTCAGGAAGTTCCACATACTCCATTAGACACCTACTCTTCTACATCCTCAGATTCATCATAATCCCTAACAGAGTAAGCAGGAGTTCTATAGAAAACCAATTCGTAATCTATAACATCCTTAAATTCTGTTGCTTTCCAAGGAGTATCTTCGTGAGAATATTCGCTGAGCCACCTAGCACTTCTGGAAGAAAACCTATCCACGACGTCATCAATGACCTTCTTTTCGGCAGCAGTTATCATATTTAAGTCTGCTTTTTGTAAGGGAACGTATCTCGATTGAGCTTTGCCATGGTAAGTACCTTGCTCAATCAAGAGCTCCTTATTTCTCACCATCTCTTGGGCTATTTCTTCAAATTCCCTAGGCACGGGACCAAATTGAAGTTTTCGATAGGTGGCTCCAGTTAGTTGCTCTTCGAATAACTCATAGAAATTAAAGTCAGCAAAATAAAGAAGTTTATAAAGGACCATTTCGCCAACGTTCGGCTTCCCACCACATCGCTCAAGTAGATAAAGGAGAACTTGTTTAAATTTTTCTACCTTATAATGAGGAACGGAAATTCTCTCTTGAGGTGCTACCGATTTTTCAGCAGGCGCTTTGCCTAAAATTACCTGAGGTTCACTCTCTAATCCAAGAAGGAAGTCTGCTGTAACAGTAAATATCTCGCAAAGTTTTTTTAGTTCAGCACTTGATACCCCACGTTCTTCATTCTCAATCTGAGAGACAGCAGTTCTAGGAACACCTAACTCCTTGGCAAGTTGCTCCTGTGACCAGGAACGCTTACTTCGTTGCTCCTGAATAATCGTGTGTAGTTCTTTGCTGCCCTTGGAGTTCATCTTTCTTACCCTCAAATAACCAGTATAACTTATGATTGATAATCAATCAATGCTATGTTAGAT
>JAWXBT010000387.1:0-4165 GCA_034440315.1 bacterium | reverse complement strand
TTTTTGAAAATGAAAAACACTATTTATTATCCCTCCGGGGGATAGTAACTTTCTAAAGCCTTTTCTTTTCGGCAAAGACTTTTGAAAGTTACTATATACAGTTCGCCAAGGTGTCTATCGAATTATCTATTCAATTGAAGATCAGATTCGTATTGTCTCAATTGTAAAAATTGCGCATCGAAAAGTAGTTTATCGATAATTTAGTTCAGTTATAACGTTAAAGGCGATTTGCGGCGCGCAGCGCTCGCGACGATCCGTTTGTTATCCCCGTAACCTAACATAGATAGGCTGGTTATTCGGTTCGCAAGTGGTTTTACTACTAAATGGTGGAGGAAAAAATGAACAAAAAAAAGACATTAAAAAAGCTCGAATTCTCCTTGAAAGATATACCTCTTGGTAAGTTGAAGGCTGGGGCAAAAACCACACGAATTAGGGGCCTGTTGCGAAACTACCTCGGTTACGAGAAAAGAGAGATTTGAGCCGAGACGAGGAAATCGAGAGAGAAAACCGCAAGCATATCCACTGGGATATTTAGAGGATTTTCTCTCGATGACTGACGAAGTCGCAGGCCAAAGATCTCTTTTTGCAGTAGGAGAGAGTTTCGCAACAGGCCCATTAGTAGTGCCGCGCGCCTTAAGGATCAAGATCTGCTCTTTAAGGCTCTTTGGGAATGTCTTGTAGAGCAAGATATAGAATCTTTTAAGGAGGTGCTTCGCGGTCATTTGGAAGCTGTTAACAAACTGCAATTCGCTAAAAATTCTAAAATCTCTAGAAGAACTTTATATCGAACCTTGTCCGCTGAAGGTAATCCAACACTGAAAAGTATATCTAATGTGATTCATGCGTTGTATGGGTAACGGCTAAATTCTGCTGTAAAGAGCCAAGAAAATCAATGTATTGCCTCGAACTTAGTGCCCTTATCGGCAGGAATTATTTGTTATACCGATTCTGGAAAAGATCATTTTCATCAATATAGAAATATGATAGCATCGGATATATACACATATTCGGAATTATATATATGAGTAAACTAAAGAAAATTTCAACCAACATTCCAGCGCAATTACTAAGAAAAGCCTGTAGCCTTACCAGTCTTAACCAAACGGATGTTTTGATAGCTGGACTTAAAGAATTGATAGCGCAGCATGAACGTGAGGCCATCGTTGATATGAAAGGTAAGATAAATATAGATTTAGAATTAGACGATATTAGACAGCGCGTGCGCTTGTGAGCGATTCAGTTGTTGTAGATACATCAGTGTTTATCGAATATCTAAGAGGAGACTCAGATAATACTCTTGCTATCTTGATACTTGGGAATCGTGTGCTTCTTTCACCTGTTGTTCGTTTAGAGTTATTAGTTGGTGTTAGGAAAGCAGAATTAAAAACAGTTGAGCGCTTGTGTAATGCATTACGACCAATTGAATCTTTTGCCTCTCCTTCGGAATGTGAATCTTTACTGACTCGGGCCAGGGGTTCAGGTCTTTTTGGTGGGATTCCGGATCTATTGATCATTGCTGACGCTCTACGACACCGCGCCTTTTTATTCTCCAACGATGAAAAAATGAAAGTGCTTGGCAAAAAACTCGGTACTAAAATTATTCAATCGTAAAAATCCATGCGGTAGAACGGCGAGAATCAAAAGTTTGGCACTCTCTTTGTCTTTAATCAATAAGTACCGTAACTCAGAGAAATCTTTTGATTTCAATTGTTATCCTAAATGACATATAGGGCTATCTATATAAGACTTAGCTATTTTGAGATAATTCACTAATGAATTGGAAAGAGAGAATTATTTGTGATCCGGAGATCCTTACAGGGAAACCTATTGTTAAAGGCACCAGACTTGGTGTCGGTTTTTTACTTGAAGTTCTCGCGCAGGGCTGGACGAAAGATCAGATTCTAGAAAATTACCCGCAATTGTCAGACGAAGATCTCAAAGCAGTTTTCGCTTATTCTGCCGCCCGTGTTGGCAATGAAGAAGTTATATCTATAAAGAACGGAAATTGAGCTTTGAAGCTCCTAGTAAACGAAAATATCCCAAAAGCATCCGTGCATGATCTACGTCGGAGAGGACACGACGTAGTGTCAGTGGCAGAGGTAGCTCCTGCAATCTCTGATCGACAAGTTTTAAAAATGGCCGAGACTGAAGGACGGATTATTATTACCTTTGATTCTGACTATGGAGAGCTTGTTTACTTTTAAGGAGTACCATGTCCAACAGGAATTATTTATTTACGTTTTGTGCCAAGTAATCCGTTGAAACCAGCCGAGCAAGTCGATCAGCTTTTAACCCAGAGTGGATTAGAGATCATTGGTGGCTTTTTTGTGCTAGATCGATCTGTAATTCGAAGAAGAAAATTGCCGGGGAGGGAAGGGTGATACCTTTCTAATGTTCACAACATCTAGCTGAGTAGTTCCTAGTTTTAAGATTAATACAGTCCTCCTCTCTTCCACAGCTCTAACATTTTGATTCCCTAGGTCGGAGAGTAGCATATTGTTGATGAGATAACATCGTGTCTGTGCCGGCGTTTGCGCTCTGCACAAGTAGTTGGTTATTTCTCGAACATAGCATTGCTGAAATAGCAAGCAACTATTGATTGTATTCTCCGATTAAGTCTTTTCATCACCCTCTATGAAAGACCGGTGAAAACCTAATTACGGATTAAAGCACTGAGTCGCAGAATTAAAATGTGCGGTATTAACTTCGGAATCATTACGACAAAAATTCATACCTTCAAGCCTATTCTGTTCACATGAGGCGGTGAATTCTACAAGCGCTGGGTTACTAAAATCCATAGTAATCGTTGCACCTGCCACGGCAGTGTCACAATCGAAGTCACTGAGTTCAGATACATCAATTGTAGGAGCACTTACATAAAAGGTGTCAGACTCGAGATCTACTGCAGCTAAGTCAGCATTAAATTCAGCATTGTTCGGAGCTGCCGCATAGAAAGAATCTCGATACTCAGTAATAACTGAGAAATTGTCGTCTTTGGTTGCGCCTTCTGTAAATCTTAAAGTTTGAATGGAATTACCAGTATACTTTGCTACAGTGTAAGCCTTTCTCTGGCTATCACCGAACGAGTCAAATGTTTTATTTTTAATTTTGTTATTAGCAATGATCAAATTACCCTTAAAGAAGGAATCGCCACCTTGGATAAAACTAATATCTACATCACGTGCAGCATTAGGATTAAAAATAAGTTTTCCATTACTATCTACGGTTATTTTCGAAGATATATTACTGAAAAACTCTGATCCATCTTCATTACCCAGAGTTTCCATTAAGTAATCAAGATTATTTTTAATGGTAGCGCGCTCTAAGGAACCGGGAGTTGTTTCACCGTCACAAAAGTAAAGCGTATGCTTATAGATGTTTCCATTAATAATATTTTGCCCCTTACCTGGTAATTCAATAAAGATTTCTGAACTACCTTCACCAGGAAATCCAGTTACGACAACCTTAGTCAATTTTATTGCGTTACCGCTTGGAGGAGTTAACGCCGCAGCGACGGTTGCTGCTCCAGAAACTGTAACGCCATCGGGGGCTGTTTGCATTTTTTGCATGTAACAAAAAGAAGTTGCACTTGAAAGAATAGTCTCAAATGAAAAGCCGACGTTTTGAGCCAAATAACAAGCACCTAGACCGGCTGATTGTCCATCTTGTGAGCCACCGTTAAAAGTATTGCAGGCATTCTCACTAGGATTGCCATCATTCATATCATCCACTAATCCAGCCTCCCAAAAGACATTCTTAAGAGATTGCTCCGGCAATCCACTGAGAAGAGGGGGGGTACCGGAAACAGTTAGGGACGAAACTGTCGAGCTTTTTTTCTTTGCAACTGCCCTACCAGCAAGAGGAAGTTTTTTTAAAATACCCCCCTTTGTCACAAGAGCTCTAATTGTTTTTTTTGCACTAGGTTTGGCGAAAACGGGATCCGCAGTTAAAGTCAAAGCTAAAAGTCCACCAAGAATTACCTTTCCAATAACTTTAATCTTCATGATTTTATATTCCTCAAGGGGTAAAAACAAAATTTGGATACCGCTCGTATGCAAACGGCATGTTGGTAAAAGATCTTTATGAACTATTTCGAAAAAATTAGTAGGAAGAATTACTATAGTTATCCCAATAAGTAATTTCCGAATACTTTTCTGATGAAAAC
>JAWXBT010000386.1:0-4329 GCA_034440315.1 bacterium | reverse complement strand
TATTAAATTATTGAAAGAGCAAAGGAGATAAGGAAAGATACAATAGATCGACTTTGAATATCAAGGCTTGCAGGGATCTTAATTATTCTCACGAAGATAAATGTAAAGATCAGATATAGTTTTGCCAGGAGTTAAGTTTTTAAGGCCATAAGTCGAGTTTGAAGAAGAGGCTTCCGTGAATTGATACTGATAGATTCGCTTAATGCCAGGCACAAATTCGAGGAGAAATGGCCACATTGTACGAGCATATTCAAGCTGTTTGGTAGTTCCTTTTGCGCCAGACTCAGTAATCCAGATCGGTTTTTCAACTGAGTTAAGGAAATCACCTACTCCACCTAATAAAAGATTCTCAAGATGTGAGCCGTAGTAGTGAATGCTAAAAAAATCGGAGACAGTTAGAAGACCAGCATCTACAAGCTCTTGATTGTAATTGTATGTTTCAGGATAGTTTTGATTGATAGCAGTGGTTGCAGCATTGACAACCTGTTTTTTTTGGGCAACTTCTTTAATAGTGTCATAAGATAGAGCTAGCAGTTCTAAATAATTTTCTGGGGAATAGACAATATCAAGGGTAGAGTTATCAGGATTATTCTCATCGTTTGGCTCATTCCAAATTTGAAAAGCTTTGACTCGTTTCTTTTTAATATTTTTGTATCTATTAATAACTACCTTAACCCAACGCTCAACAAAGGTTTTTCTTGGATTATTATCGATCCAGTTGCTGCTGTCGCTCATCCAGCTTGGAACTTTGGTAAGGATGATCAAGACTTTCATGTGCTTTGGTATGGCATCAATAATGTCATCATAGAAACTAAAATCAGGTTGTGAGGAAGGAGTTGGTTGGACGTTGTCATCCCAGTTAAAAAGAACTCTGACAAAATTAATCCCGAGAGTATTTTTTACTTCAAGAAGTTGGTAGTTGATGGTTCCAAAACGGCTGTCATTGACGAATGCATTGACTCCCAATACGTTGAGTGGCACATTTTTTTCAGGAAGTATTCCTTCTAGGGTATTAGGTACGGCGGACGCAAATGAAGAGGTAAAAACTATAATAAGAAGAAGTATAAATTTCATTCTTCGTTATTATCGGCATAAAATCTGAATTACGCCAATTTTCATTTTTCTTCTAAGGTAGTGAGTACTAACTTAATGAGTTGTTCTCGAACAACACGATCCTGATTGCCACTATGGCAAAGAAATGGATCGTGATTAAATTGGGAGTTATTATTATCAATATCGATGCCAGGAACAGAAAAATTTACTGGTTCGCCACTTAGATATGTACGCTGAATTCGTTTTTCTTTGGTTGCTGGATTTTGAACAATTTTATAGGCTTCTGTCCGTCCAAGAAGATCAACTGCAGATGGATAGAAAATTCCAGATAACATTGGAAATATTATCGGATCGAAATGAGCTAGGGTTAAAATTGGTGTAATAATTATAGAGCCAGGGCCTTGATATCCTAAGGTGGCATCGAAAGGTAAATCTAAAGTAATTAAGTTTTCAACTCGATTCCATTGAATTTTATTTGATATATCAGAATCTTTCTGTGCCATATGAGCCAGAAGCGAAAGAATAAAAGCACCAAGGCTATGGCCCATTAATATTATTTTCTCATCATTCAAAAGAGGGAAATCGCGCAAATTTTCATAGATTGAGTTGGCAACTTTAATGGCGGAATCTTCTACTGAGGCCGGAACGGAGTATTGCAAAGCATAAACATTCAGATCTAAACCAGGAAAGCGTAATTCAAGTTTAGAGACTAGGGCTCCCGTCCAGGCTGAAAAGGAAGTTGGCTCACCTTGTTGCCCAGCCCCATCCGCGACAAAAATCCGGGCTTTAATAGGAGTATTTAAGGAAGCATTATTTGAAATAATTTCATGATTCCAAGAATCTTTTAGTGTGATTGTATGGTTAGAAATTGGATCTACAGATTCATCCTCATCAAAATCAATATTATAAATTGCAGTTTTCGGAAATCTAAATTTTTTATCTTTCCAAAGGTCAGCTGTGATAAATGAGGATTCCGTAGAACTGAGACAAAGAGATACATATTTTTTTGGATCGTCTTTGCTAAATTGTCTAATAATAGCTGAAGCAAACTCTGCATTCTGATTTAGAAGAGCAAGATCTTGTTTGTCCTTTGCCAGAACTAAAATAAAATCTTTTGCTTCGAGAGTAGGATCTATAAGAGAAATTTCTGGATAATAAGCAATCTCTAATGATTCATTAGGAGAAGTGATTTTTGGAGTTGCGCAACCTCCAATCAAAGATAAGGATACTCCCAAAAGAAGTTCACGAGGAATGGAATAATCTGAGAGATTAAAAAATGAAGGGAGTAGATCTACTTCGAGAGTCTCGGCAGAATTGGCACTCTTAACTTCAGGGCCTTTCATAGTGAATATAGTTATCCCAATAAGGAATTTCCGAATACTTTGCTGTTGAAAACCTTCGGTTTAATTAATACCGTTAGTTGGGATAACTATTTATTATCCCTGCGGGGGATCGTAAGTCCAAATAAAGATTATCTTTTGGAAAGTTCTTTTTGGACTTACTATATGTATAAAGTTATTTTATCTCAAGTAATTTTTCTTTTGAATCAATATTAATCGATAAAAGTTCTTTGTTAATTTTTTTTAATAGTCCGGTTAATACTTTTCCTTCGCCAAATTCTAAAGCCAGTTCGGGAGTGTGATCCCGTATTGCATTTTCCATACATTCAACCCAGCGAACACGTCCGCAAACTTGATCTTTTAAGTTTTGACGAATCTGATTCGGATCTATAACTGGTTTTGCTGAAAAATTTGCATAAACTGGAAAAATACATGGCCTAATTGTCAAAGCATCTAAATCTTTTGCTAATGAATCTGCTGCTGGCTTCATTAGGGCACAATGAAAAGGGGCACTTACCTCCAATGGGATTATTTTCCCCCCATTTAATGCAACCTTAAAAGCATTAATTCCAACAACATCTCCCGCAACTACAACTTGGCCAGGAGCATTTATATTGGCTGCTTGAACTATCCCTTCTTTTACGGCTGATATTGCAGTTTCAATTTCTACTAGATCTTTTCCAAGAACCGCTACCATTAAGCCAGCACCCTTGGCCACAGCTTCCTGCATATAGCGGCCCCTCTTGTTTACAAGCATAACAGCATCTTCAAAAGTCAGTGATTGTGCTGCAACAAGAGCAGAGTATTCACCGAGACTATGACCAGCTGCGGCGAGAAGCGAAATTTTTTGAGGAGAAGTTTTAGCAATTTCGTAGCAAATGACACTTACAGTCAATATTGCTGGCTGTGCGATATCCGTACTAGTTAGATTTTCTGCTGGGCCAGAAAAACAGATCTTAGACAATTTGAAACCCAAAGTTTTATCAGCTAATTCAAAGTATTCTTTTGCAATTTCCGTAGAAGCCCAAAGCGATTGCCCCATACCAACTTTCTGTGAGCCTTGTCCTGGAAAAAGTCCTAAGAATTTTTTGAGATCGTTCATTCCTTCCCCTTTAATTTTGAGACTGTAAGAGTATGTAAGTTAATGAAACAATAAAAGTCTCATAGATAAAAATTCTATTACGAAGATCTCTTACAAATAACTAAGAAGAATTCGCAACAAAATGCTGTAATATAAACACCTTAGCACTTAAGAAGATTGTCTTAGTTGTCGATTATTTCTTAGTCGACATTCAAGATGTTTCTTTAATTCTGCCCCAAAGTAACTTTTTGTGATGTAGGTGTGGGTTCTTATTGGCCAAGTTTATCAGGGTCATTAGGAAAATGACGGTAGAGCAGTGACGATATGCTGCTCAACTTAGAGTTGTAGTTGTTGTAGGTTGTAAAGCTGTGGAAGTAGTTAGTGGTATCGAAGAGAGGGCTTCTGTTTTAGTAGTTGATGATAATCCACTTATCAGAAGTGTAGTTCAAAGTTTATTCCAATTAGAAAACTATCAAGTCAGTATTGCCAATAATGGCCAAGATGCGCTCGGCATACTTGCAACACAACAAGTTGATGTAATTGTTTGCGATGTAATGATGCCACGTATGGATGGTTATGAATTTTTTGATTCAGTTCGGGCAAACGATCAACTTTCTCATATTCCTTTTCTTTTCTTAACAGCACTTGATACTGATGATGAAGTTAAAAAGGGGAATCTTTCAGGTTGTGATGGATATTTAACAAAGCCATTTGATCCTGAAACACTGATTTCAACAGTTCATGGAAAAGTTTTAAGATCAAGGAACATAAAAAGATCGGTAGATCAAAATCATGAAAAATTTAGAAAAAGAGTATTGCATACTCTCTCCCATGAGTTTCGTACACCACTTGTAG
>JAWXBT010000385.1:0-6736 GCA_034440315.1 bacterium | reverse complement strand
TTAATCAGATAATCCCAAATGTATTTTTTTATTTGAATTCTTATGATCCTATTCCTTCTCTTTGCCTTATCTAAATAATAATTTCTATTATTCAAATAATGATTTCGTACATAAGCATTGCTGCATTCTTTACAATGAGAAGAATAAATATTCCTCGCTTTTATCTTAAAATTAAACTGGCTTAATTCTTTAGTTCGCTTGCATTTAGTACAGGCTTTCACAAAGCTAGTGTACTCGAAATACTAAGTGATTTCTACACCCAAAGACATTACTGTATTTTTCTTCCGCCAAAAACTAAATTAGTAAAAGCACCTGAAATTCCAATCCCCACATGCGTATATTTTAGATCTATCTGATTCTTATTATGCCCTGAACTCTTCCCATAGAAGCTTTCTATCAACCCGATTGCATCACCTTTAAAGTTCCATCCCTGATTCTCAGCAATCGCATTAAACCCCAATTTATTAAATCCTCCGCCTGCCATAAACTCCTGATGTCCGGCATGTTTATCTAACTTGCCTATAGATTTCAAATGATCAGCCCTGGACTGCGCATATGATTGTAATTTTTCATCAATAGTTAATGAACCAACACCATTCTTGCCGCGATAGTTATTAAGAGCTTGTAAAACCGACTGTCCAGAAATCTTACCAGCCGAAGTTTGAGCAGATTTAACAACAGGTGAAGATTTTTGTTTAACTGACGTAGGTTTTGGAGTTAGAGTAGGGGTTGGAGTGGGAACGGGCGAATAAGTAGAGGAGGCCAAATTAACTTTGGTGGATCTAACAGAAGCAATAGGACGTGCAGCAGGATGAGAATTCACATTCGACTGAATAAAAAACCCAAGCAGCAGTTCAGAAATCATAAGGCAGATTGCCCACAGTATCATTACAGCTGAGTGTAAGCAAGCTGAACCATCTTAGTCAATCAGTCAGTAAATTTAAGGGTATCCCCAACCCTTACCTTGCTCTTCTTAATACTCCCAGCCTCAAGTTCTATTAATACCTGATGCTTGGGATTCCAAAAGAAAAGTCTGTTAGGCGCCAGCTGATTCTTTAAATTAATAACATGTCTCTTTTCATCCAAAACCAAAACATCAATCGTCTTTTTAAGAAAAAATGTATGTATCCCAAAGCGTGTTTCAAATAATAAATTCCTGGGATTTGATTTTAACAGCAGACCTAGAGATCTATCTAAGAAAGTATTACAGGCTTTTAAATTTTTGCAGATAGTTTTTTTATTAGTTAGGTTTCTTAGGATCATTACCTACCTAATATACCACTTGCCAATAGTGGATGGTGGTGATACTATGCTTCAAGCTCGACTATGGCAACCAAGACACTAGCTAAAAAAACAACTGCACGAACAAAAGTTGAACAGAAGGTTTCTGCACCAAAAAAAGTCACCAGAAAAAAAGTAAGCGAATCCAATTTCTCCGAAGTTGAATCTACAGACTCTTCACCTAAATCAAAAATGATCACCAAAAAGTATCTTTATGCAGTCGCCGGAGTTCTCGCTATAATCGGCGTTTTATTTGCCGGCTCCCGTCTTTGGGTGGTAGCCTGGGTTGACAATAAACCAATAACTAAATTCGAACTCTATTCACTGATGGAAAAAAGAGACGAAGGTAAAACAGCAGAAGAATTAATAGTTCAAAAACTCTTAAAATCAGAAGGAGAAAAACAAAAACAGGGAGTAACAAACGAAGAAATCGAAGCTGAAATTAAAAAAGTTGAAGAACAACAGGGCGGGGCAGCTCAACTAGACCAAATCCTCCAGGTTAATAGAACTTCAAGAGAAGATTTCCGAAAATTAGTTGAACTCCAACTAGTTAAACAAAAATTATTTGGAGGTAGCGTCAACATTTCTGACGATGATGTTGCTAAATATATAGAAGAGAACAAAGACTCCCTCCCTCCAGAAGTATTAGCTAATCCGGAAAGCTCAGAAGCTGCTAAATTAAAAGACAGTGCTAAAGAGCAATTAAAGCAGATGAAAGTCAATGAGAATTTCAATAAATGGTTAGAGGAAACATTAAAAAGCTCAAGAGTCTCCAGATCTCAACCGGCGCCAACACCACCTCCAGCCGCAATGATGCCTCAAGGTAATCCTTAACGATCATTCAATAGCTTCATCGTCTCTACTCTTTATTTTCTTTGGTACTGCAACCCCTGCAAGCAGCCCGAATGATGCCCCTATTAAGAATCCTCCGATAACATCAGAAGACCAATGCTCTCCTAGGTAAACCCGAGAAATAGTCATTATAAACAGTACACCAACCAAAATAGGTTGCACGAAAAATTGGGTGGTAATACCTTTTCGAAAATATAAATAACACATCAAAAAGACTATTAGAAATGCTGTTCGCGTTTCATGGCCGGAAGGGTAGGAGTAAAGATCATGAACAAAATGTAACGGCAGCTCCACATCGAGAACCCCTCTATAAAAAAGAAATGGCGGTGCCGGGTGATGCACAAATACCTTACCGAACACTTCAATTGCGAGTGCTAAAGGCAAAAGAAATAAAGAAAGAGCACTCAACCAGAATTTCTTGATCAACAGGAAGAAAAGTATCATAAACCAAATCACTCCTGTAACCTGATATGAGCCCAATACCGAGAACCAGGAAAATAATAAGTCAATCCGTCTCGGTATCCTATCCTGAATCTTAACAGTCAGATCAAAATCAAGCTGTGTAAAAGTTTCTCTAGCAACCAAATAAGAAAAATATATAAATGCGAAAAACAAAATGACCCCGATAAAAGTTAGAAATCTCTTATCCGCCCGTCCGTAGATCTCTCTAAAAACTGAATTACCCATCAATAGATTATAGCAATATAGAGGTATTGCTGTGAAATGTACTCTTCTCATTCAACTCTTACATTTCCTTTATCAGCCTCTAACTCAACAAAAATATACTGTCTAAATCAAAGGAGGTGAAGATAATGATTAACAAAGTAGCTTACGGCGCAGCCGGACTTGCGGTCTCAGGACTATTAACTTTAGGGGTGGCATTCGCACAAACAACTTCGCCTTCACCCTCACCAAGCGCAACACCGTCCGCGTCTACGACCACAGTGCCAAGTGCACCACCGTCAACCGGAATGGGAGGCATTTAATTAAAAAACTGCCAAAATTCACAGCAGGTGCCTGTAAATAGGGCACCTGTCTAATATAAAAACTTAGAAATTCATGAAAAAATTATATTTATCATTACTGTTATTAGCTGTCATCGGTCTAAGTTTGGGCGTATTTAACAAGTTGAATGCTCTAAACAATGTAACCCCCGTTCCGCTCGCAGCCTCGAATCCTAATACTGCCCCCCAGACATTAGGAGCTGTTCAAAAACCCCAAGATGTGTCCACTCCTGTTAGTTTTACCATACCTAAGTTGAATGTTCGAAGCGTTACCGTAGAGTCAGTAGGTTTAGATAAAGAGGGTAAAATGGATATTCCTAAAGATGAAAACAATGTTGCTTGGTACAACTTAGGATCAAAACCAGGCGAAAGGGGCAATTCAGTAATCGCTGCCCATTATGACAAAAAATCAGGCGAGCCGGCAGTGTTTTACGAAATCAATAAGCTCCAAAAAGGAGATGAATTAAAGGTTAAGGCAAAAGATGGTCAGGAGTATACATACGCTGTAACTGAAGTGAAATCTTACGAACTTGCCGATTTCCCATTAATCGAAGTTTTTGGAGTTGGAGATAGGGCTCGTTTAAATCTTATTACCTGTGAAGGGAACTACGATAAAGCCTCAAAGTTGTACTCACACAGACTAGTGGTATACTCAGAATTGAAAACTTAACTATGAAACCCTTCATTAGATTTTGGCTGCTTAGGATTATCTTTAGAGTAGCAATGTATTATCTTTCCCGAAGATTTAAAACCTTCCGCAGGTTCAATTCGCCTCAAAACAAATCCGCTTAACGATTCCGTTCGTTCTTAACAAACAAATAAGTCCCGATAGACATCATAACTGTAAACATAATCGCAATAATTACAAAGTTCATCAGTGGATGATACAAAACCACATCGTTATAATCAGGGTGTCCCCAATAATAAAGCCCTCTAAAAAAATCAACAGCATAAGTCATTGGAGCCATTCTTGAAAGAATCAAAATTGGTAATGGCAATTCTTTAATCGGATTGAAAACCCCGGCAAGGAAAAACTGTGGGAAAATAACAAAAGGAAAAAGCTGATTTGCACTTCTTTGATTACCTAAAGCCGCCATAACTAGAGTCCCAAACGCTCCACCCAATAAACATGCCGCAAAAATTGCCGGTAAACTCAAAATTAACTGGAAAATCGTAATATCAATTTCAAAAAAGAAAGCCATGAAAAGCCCAAACAACAACACTCCAACAGCTTGGACTAACGATACTAGTGATTCCCCTAAAATTTTACCAATAATAATTGAGTACCTGGATATTGGCGACACAAACATTTCCTGCGTAAAATCACTCTCCCTATCTTGAATTAAGGAAATAATTCCCGAGGCTGTCGACTGGAAAAGCGTCTGCGCCAAAACACCCGTAAACGTGAATGTGAGGTAATTAAATTCAATAAATTTTCCAATATTCGATTGCAGACTGGTTCCTAATGCTCCAATAAAAATTATCGGAAAAATAAAAGAAATAGCCAGCCTAAACCGGTCCCGCAAAAGCTTAGTAAAGTCTCGCAAAGCAATTGTTAAAATAGCACTTACCTCCCTCATGTTATTCTTTTACTGCCCCCTTAGTTTTTGTGTCTTCATGAATAATCTCAAGGTACGCTTCTTCCAAAGAAGGCGCATGGGTTTTAATATTTGTCAGCTTTGTTTTAAGTCCTCCTAAAAACTCCTGTATTTCTCGATTCTGCACATAAATTCTAAACTCATAATCTTCTTCAAATCGGACCTTTTTGTGGGTAAGTTCATCAACAAGGCCTCTCTTGTTTACAGTACTAACAACCAAATAATCCTTAATTAAATTTCTTTTTATCTGCTCCGGCGAACCTTCCTTTATAATTTTACCTTTGTTAATGACACAAATCCTGTGCGCATCTTCAGCTTCCTCGAGATAGTGTGTTGTTAAAAAAACAGTAGTTTTCTCCTCTCCAACTATCCGTTTAAGGTATGCCCACAAATTACGCCTCGCTTCCGGGTCAAGCCCAATGGTTGGTTCATCCAGAAACAACACCTTAGGCCGGTGCATTAAAGACCTGATAATCTCAAGCTTCCTTTTCATACCCCCTGAAAATTTCTTAACAGATTTATGCATTTCATTTTTCAAATCCAATACCTCAGCTAATTCATCAACCCTTCTTTTATATGAATCCGGCATTAAAGAATAAAAAGGTCTGAAAGGGAAAAGTCCATACAAAATTGCGTGAAATCTGATATTCTCCTCAGCTGTCAGATTCATATCAAGCGAAGGATTCTGAAAAATAATCCCTACATTCCGGCGCACTTTAGAAGACTGTTTATCAATATCAAATCCCGCAATTTTAATATCCCCGGAAGTCTTAGAAAGAGTAGTTGTCAAAATAGAAATAGTAGTAGTTTTCCCCGCCCCGTTAGGCCCCAAAAAAGCAAAAAACTCCCCTTCATTAACATCAAAAGACACACCATCTACAGCATTGGTTTCTGATTTCTTGTACTTCTTTACTAAATTTCTAACTGAAATTATTTGATTCATGAGGGTTGTGAATGTTTCATTGTTAGATTACTGCATTGTTAAAAAAAATGAAGCAATCATCCTAACCTAATTTTTCTCGTTGTGTCCTAAGGAATATAAACCATTGCTCAAAAAATCCAAAGATAACCTTAAAAGGTGTTTCAATAAACATATCAAAGAAAAACAGAAAAATATTAATCTTAGATATATTTTCAGTCAATCGCCTTCCTGCATGAATAACCGGCACAAAGAAAAAGTCAAACAGAACCGATTTAAAGTTTTGCCTATCTGCCTGCAATGTATACATATGCGCAGTCTGATTAATTCTGTAACAAATAAACGACACAATCATTAAGAAGAAAATAAATATTCCCTGAGAGATAAATTTAAAGTTAAGTAAAGTCAAAACATAAACAATCGAACCCATTGTCAGAACTAAAGCAGCTAACCAAAGTGTAATGAATGTGAAATTCATAATCGGATCAATTCGCGTTGTATTCTTTTTTAATACCAAAGGCTGCCAGCCCTTCTCTTCACCTTCGTAAATAATAGTTTTAATTTTATCCCAAATACGAGCCGAATTTTCTCTATCCGGAGTCTTGATAAATAACGCAACCACTATCATAAAAAGCGGTGGGAACAATGTATTGAGTGCAATAGAATTCCAATAAACCTTGCCATATATCAAACTTTCAATGCTCGCCTCAACACCAAGTCCGAACACTGTCTTAGTAATCAAAATAAAAATCACACCCCTGACAATGGCTCTCGATACTTTCTCGCGAATATTGTTGTACTTTTTAGTACACATGTTCATAATAGCTACTTTAAATTCTTCTATATTCGCAACCAAATCCCGATTCTTCCCCCGGTTTTGCTTCAATATCTCTTCCAAAATATAAAACGGAATTGACTGGTTCTTAAAAAAAGTTAGGAATCGATTCTTTAGAGGGTAATCAAGTTGATATTCAATTTGTTTATAAGCTTCTAAAAATTTATCAGAAATAGTCTCAATATTATCTGCAGTTAACTCCCCGAAAATTTGAATAAACAAATGATACCTAAGAAGTGGTAAATCC
>JAWXBT010000384.1:0-5375 GCA_034440315.1 bacterium | reverse complement strand
GCTTGAAAGGAGAGAATGTTTATTTTTTAATTAATCTAATAATATAAGCTAGAACGGTCATTCTTTTACGACATTTTTAATATGTTCTAACTGCTTAAGATCGATATTGGAGTGAGAAATTTTTTAAAATAAACACTAGTTGAGGCTTTCTAATATGGTTGTTTTTTCCAAATCTTTAACAAGACAACAGATTTTCTCTCTTAATTCATCAGCCAAGGCTGTGATAAGAGTGGCAGTTTGACATATTCCGGCATCAGCATTGGCAGTTTCACGAGATATCCATTCAGCGCACATTTCTAGGTGATCGATTCTACTCGAGATGTCTGTAAGATGATCCAATGTATCCATAACTTGCTCCATGAAAACCTGTCAGATAGTACTAACGTAATATATATTTCAACAATAACCTGTTACCGGCATGTTAAGATTGGCTTTATTCATTGTTAAAGCACTAATCAAAAACTTGTCATGTACTGTTTAGCTATATGTAAAGATGTCATCTATCTATTAGTAGATTCTGATAATTTAAGAGCTAAAAAAGATAGGTCCTTAGTTGTAAACGGTTTCAATGCCAAGCTTGAAATCACTATAAGTAACAGCAAAGTCCATTTTACCGAGTTTTTTGAGCTTAGTAACTACATCAGGGTCCATATTGGCCGCCCCACCAGAGAACATCGCGAGTGTGCCCTGTAACTCTTTGAGAGTATCTCCAAGTTTCTCAAAATCTAAATGACCAGAAGAAACACTACCTACTTCAGTAAGTATTACGGCATCTCTTTTTGAAGCTTCGGTGTAAAAAGAATCTGAAGATTTAGTTAAGGCAATAATGCTTTTGATTCCATCTTCACTTGAGCTTGCTACGAGTTTTCCATTAATATTTGCAATATAAAGTCCGATTCCAAGTGGTGTTAGTGAGAAATTAATTTTATTTCCTTCAATTGTTGTTTCCTTCCATGGAGAAAAGGGCATCCCTCCAGAATCAATAAGTGACTTTATTTGATTACTCAATGTATCAGCCAATTCCTTTGGATCTGAGCTTTCTGCTACTAATGTAATCTCTGGAAATAAGGTAGCAGTTGTTCCAGCTTTAGCCATGATTGCTAGTCTAGTAATTTTCTCCAGCAAAGATTTATTTGGAACATCAGCTAATTCTACTTGGCTTATAGAAGCTAAAGTCGGACCATCCAGCTGAATAGTAAAGAGGATCTCTTTGGGTGTTGATTTAAGAAGGGCTACACTTGATGATGCTTTAAGAAAACCAAATATCTTTTTCTGCTCCTCTGTTTTTGGATCAAAGACAAATCTAATACTATCAGTCAGGGAAGCCTTAAAAGATCTATCGAAAGAAATAAATTTTACTGGTAATTCCTTTAAGTTAAGTTTTGGATCAATGGATTCGGCAATTGAAGTCATTGGTCCTACCAATTCAGAAAGATTTAGAGAAGCCATTAAGAAGGACCCCTTAATTTTAGCTTTAGTTGAGGCATCTTTAAATTCGGGAGAATCCAAGAAGGGTACAGTCGTTTTAACTTGTTCAAGCAAAAATGGTTTCTCTAGAAGTGCTTCAGAGGTTGCAGCAGCCAGTATCTCTTTTGAAGATGAAATAAATAGTTGTTTCGGATATCCTTCCATTTTTGTATTAAGAGTAATCCCAATTATCTCACGTCCTGATTTTGAAAAATCTTTAACCACGATCCCCTCTTTAGATAGCTCGGATCTAATTTTTAATACAAATCCAGTTAAATCTTCACCAGATCGGGCCTTGGTATACAAGGCGAAGTTAAACATGGTTATCTGATTAATAGTTTCAATGGTTGCAAAACCAATTCCTTCGCTAATGGAATCAATGGTTTCTTTACTGGTATTTATAAGTCCAATTCGATTAAGGACATTTAATGTAGTCTTCAGTTCAGGCTGATCAAGAGAATTAATCGGAATTTGGGATTCCGCCCATGGAGTTGCTTTAAACTTTTTGAATCCCTCAGATTCAGTATTCCAGATTACCAGACCGATTGTTTCCTTTGGTAGTAGATCCAATAGTGAGGAAGACTGCATTGAACTTTCTTGTTTTTTTGTACAACCTACAAAGGCTAAAAGTATGCATGTGAAAATGTTAATGCTTAGTATAGAAAATAATTTCATGCTGTTATACCTGATATTAAAAATTTTGAATTGATTGATGAAATTAAAAATTAACTCCGAACTCAAGCATTGTTTGCTGTTCAGCCCAGTCGTATCTTAATCTTAATGAATCACCGAAAAGTACCTGAGGATCTGCTCCCTTACTTAGACTCATTTTTAAACTAAATTCAACTAATTCTTCCCCCTTTTTATTCTGAGAAAGAGTATATCCATCACCTGTATCTTGTAGAGCATATCTAAATCGATTAGTGAAGGATTTAAAATCTTTTTCAATTGATTTATATGATTCTCGTAAATCAGAACGGCGAAGCAGAGAAATAAAATTAAGACTACCCTGTATGCCGATAGCTTTTTGGGTAACTCTTCTCATTTCAACTTCATCAATCGAATCTTCTCTTTCCCACCAAGGAAGCCCTCTGACTTTAAGATTATTCAATTGAACTAGAGTAAGTGGATCATATAAATTGGTATCAACTGAACTGGTTAATATTTCATCTAGACTATCAGAGAACCCACCACCTCTTATCTCTACTTGGGATCCTTTGAAACTTCTCAGATTGGAAATTTTCAGACGTTTCTTTTTAATCTCTGCCTCAGAAAAGTTTGTGATTAGAAAAGAAGATAGAATTATTGAAACAGACAACAACCAAATACGTTTATGTAACGCAATTTTATTTCTTCGATCAAATGACATCAAATTCACACAAGGATATGACGCGCTAACTACAGTAATCGAATTAAAAAATAAGATTCTAAAGTACAATTTTAAAAAAATTAACACAGACATGAATGTTCTGCGAGGAGTAAAATTGACCAAGCTTCTCTATAACGGAGTTATATAAATATGAGGATTTGAGACTAGCGTTAGCTAATAAGACTAATGGATCGATATCTTTTAACTGATTCGTGTAGAAACTCTACAATTTTTTCATTTGAGTCAAAAAGAAATTTTCTATCCAATGCTGAGGAGTCAATAATGCGAATGGATCTTTCAGATCCTCGGATTGTTGCAGTTGATATTATGCCACGTGAAGAAAGCGACTCTATGGTGCTTTCAATAGAAGATCGAGAGAATGTTTCAGTTCTAGTTAAGAGCTCAAATTCCAATGCTGAGTCTTGACTATTTGTCAAAGTGGAGACAAAAGATTCAAAGAGAACCTTCGGTGTTGAGGTATCTGTCGAGGAACTTGCAATTTGAGCCAAGTGAAAAATAACCCAAAGATTTGATTGGATTGGACTAAGCATTAAAGCAGGAATGAATAATCCGTTCTCTCTAGATTTGAATTTGATATGGTCATTTTCCCTTATAAGAATCTCTTCAGAAAGCATTCTAGAGATGAGATCATCGACTGTACTTCGAAAATTAGAATAGTTTGGTAAAAGAAAATCATGTTCGAATATTTCATGAAATGTTTTGATGGTATGGTGATCTATCTGACCTTTTAAAAGTTCCGAAATTGCCATTAACGAGAAGGGAATAAAAAGATGAATAGTTGAGTTTTTATAAAAATCTGCAGTGATTCTTCTATTTTCTGATAAAGAAAAAACCTCTTGTCCAAAAAGATTTCTGCATAGAACAAGTCCAGTAGAGCCGAGATGTTCACTTAAGGAGGATTTAGTAGAGACAAATCTATTTAGAGTGGGGCTAATTTGTCCTATTTTTGGATCTAGTGATCTTAATATTTCAATTAATCTGGCTAGATTTGATATAGATTGAGTGAAAGCGCCACCTTCGATACCGTAACGAGGAGCCATTAAAAGAGTAGTGCATGCTAGTGAAGTAAAAGTAGGATTACTACCAATTCGCATTTCATCAGTTAGTCGTCTAGCCATCCGAGTTACTAATGTTCCTTTCTCTTTTGCAGGTTGCTGTGAGAATTGAGCCAGAGAGATCGGATTACCAAAATTAATTATTACTTCACCGTATTTTCGTTTAAAAATAGATCTTGCCTTTACTAAAGTCTGAAAATTCTCCTCTACTTTTTTCCCACCAATATTCTCATCAGAAATTGCTTTATCCTCAATCACTTGTTCGTAGGAGATCGAAACAGGAATGAAAATAATGTCTTTTCTAGCACCACGTTGGAAGGAGCCAATTATGGTTTTGAGTAGACCTAATTTAGGAGGTCTCATTCTTCCCGTTCGACTACGACCTCCTTCAATAAAAAACTCAAGTAAGTGGCCTCTTTTTAAAAGATAGGCAATATATCTGCGAATAACTAAGGTATGAATTGGATCAGATCCGCCAGTTCTTTTGACAAAAAAAGCCCCAACTCTACGAAGAAAAAAACCAGCCGGCCAAAAATTTAAATTAATCCCAGCAGCAACTAATGGGGTATTCAATCTTGATTTATACAAAACGGCACCTAATATTATATAGTCAAGATGACTTCTATGCATGGGAACTAAAATAACGGGCTGCTCTTTAGCTCCACTAATAAAGTTGGAGATTCCTTCAACTTTGATTTCTTTAAAAAGAGTATTCACAACTGTATTAGCTAAGAATGCAATTAGGAGATAAACCCAACGAACAGGATTGGCCGCAACTTCTTGAAATGCATGACGACATTTTTTGTTAACTGATTGTGAAGAAATTTTAAGATCAGAAGCCAGTCTTTGACACTCAGATTGATAATCTTTACCGCTTAGAACAGCTTCTGATTGCGATCTTATCGATTGAAAAGGAGTTCCCCGAATTAATTTAAGATTTTTATAAAAATCTAATTTTAACGATCTAGATATTTTCAAGTAAGGATTAGAAATCGAAGCATTCAATTTTCTGCCTTCACCAAAGACTACCACTAAGAATCGTTTTCCTATGAGAAGACTTAAGGCATCAAATATATTAATTGAATAATTACGGGTGGTTCTTATGGGACCAATTCCATGAATAGTATTTACTGTTATGAATATATGCTCAGCATTATTCTTGGATAATTTTCTTAAAGATTCTTCTTTATGATTACTAAGTCTATATAGTTTTTTTGGATTACGATCTGAAGTGATTACATCTCCATCTTCAAGAGATTCCAACCCGGCTTTTTGTGCCATTGAATAAAGCAATCCATCAAGAACTAAAGAATCATCAAGAGTTACAAAAGTTGAGTTAGTAGAATTTATTTTTGGAAATGAAGCTGGAAGTTCAAGCGAACGAAAGTAGATCGCAATTGCCTTAACCAAAAAATTACGTAAAGGATTCATTAGTTCTGTTAAAAAATATTGAAATAGAATTT
>JAWXBT010000383.1:0-7080 GCA_034440315.1 bacterium | reverse complement strand
TGGAGAGAAAGATGGAGAGAAGGACCAGGGTACTAATAATAAAAAAGAGGAACAAAGTTTAAAACAAGAACCGTCAAATAAAGATAAAGAATCCCAGGAAGAGGGCAAGAAAGAGAAAGGTGCCGATCCAAAAAAAGAAGGTGAGAATAAGGGAGATTCTGGAAAACCATCCCAAAGTCAAGATAGCAAGAATCAAGATGCTGTTTCAAAAAGTCAAAAGAATGGAGAAGACAAGAAAAATGCTCAACTACCTCCTGAAACTCAGCCTGGAGAAGAAGCTAAAAGGTTTGGAGATTCTGAAGGGGGAAATGAAGGACAGGCTGGAGGTAATAAAACTTTCAAAGATCTAAAGGTTGGTAACCCTGATGAAAAATTAGATCCTAGATATTTAGGGCAGGATGGCAAATTGGGATTAAATAAAAATCAAGCTAAGTATAAGACTGACATTAAAGATGTTGAGCTTGCCCAGCCAGAAACATCGGAAGCTCAAGGAAAGCAGGAGATACCACTAGAATATAAAGGGATTATTGAGTAGCTCAAAACGGCTGCTTGACAGCCCTACTATTCCCTGGTCAATTTTATCTAACAGATCCTCAATGGAGAATTTATAATGGCTAAAGGTTTCACAAGCAGAGAGCTTGAAGATGAAGTTAAGGGATTTCTTGATACATTCTTTAAGATTGAAAATGAGATTGCTAAAATTATCGTAGGCAATAGAGATGTCGTTAGATTATCTCTTACTGCGATCTTTGCAGGTGGGCATGTCTTATTAGAGGGTGCTCCTGGTTTAGGCAAGACAAGACTCGTCAGAGCAATTGCAGATACACTGGCACTATCTTTTAAGAGAATTCAGTTTACTCCAGATTTAATGCCATCGGACGTTACGGGAACTCAAGTGCTGACAGAAAATGATAGCGGTAAAAGATCTTTCGTTTTTAAACCTGGACCTCTTTTTGCTAATGTTGTCTTAGCTGATGAAATTAATCGAGCTACTCCAAAAACTCAGAGTGCTCTTTTGGAGGCAATGGAGGAAAGGCAAATAACAGTTTTGGGAGAAACACATAAACTTGAAAGTCCTTTCTTTGTTCTAGCAACTCAGAATCCTGTTGAACTTGAAGGAACATATCCGCTTCCCGAAGCTCAGCTTGATCGATTTTTAGTAAAACTACTTTTAACTAATCCAAGTGCTAGTAATCTAAAAGAGATCTTAACTCGTACCACAGGTGTTTTTATCCCTGAACCCGAGATGGTTTTAGATTCTGCTACGGCAAAGGAAACAATTGAAGGAATGAAGCGTTTGGTGCGACAGGTTGTTGTGGCAGATCCGTTATTGGAAGTGATTGTGAGAATCATCTCAGCACTAACTCCGGCAAGTGAGTTTGGTACAGAAACAGTAAATACTTATGTGCGATTCGGCCCTGGTCCGCGCGCTGCCCAGGCCATAATGTTAGCTGCTAAAGTTTCAGCTCTTCTAGATGGTCGAGTAAATTTATCTTTTGATGATGTAAAACTTGTAGTTACTCCTTCTTTAAGACACAGATTGATTTTAAATTTTCAAGCTGAAGCAGATGGTGTTTCAGCTGATGAGATAATTGATGAAGTTATAAACGCTAAATAGGCGAAACTATAATTACTTATTGGGATAACTATAGAAGACTCTTTTTGAGTGAATGAATTTACAGGACGAAACATTAGGATGCTTCCCGAAACTTTTACTCCCAGTTTTCTGAGACAGATCGAACTTCTTAGGGTTCGTTCTAGGCGAACTTTTTTAGGTGCTCGCCAAGGTGCGCATGCTTCACTTAGAAAAGGGCACGGAATAGAGTTTTCCGATTTTAGAAAATATGAACTCGGAGATAATCCAAGAGATATTGACTGGGGCGTTTATGCTAGAAGCGATAAGCTTTTTGTAAAACGATTTAAAGAGGAAGAAAACTTAAGTGTACTTTTGATTATTGATGGCAGCTCATCAATGACGAGAGCTCCTAATGAATCTAAGTGGCAATCAGCAAGAGATCTTGCGCTAGCACTATCGTATGCGGCTTTAATGGATCAAGATACGATAACTATTTCGGTACCAGGCAATTATCAAAGTCCTAGTTTTTCTGGAGCAAAATCAATTCATACAATTGGTAAGCAGGTTTTAGAGTTGAAAGTTGGCGGCAATCCAGACATGGCAAGTCAAATTAATCTTGCCGCATCGCGAATACGTTTTCCAGGCAAGGCCATTTTTCTTTCAGATTTTTTAATGCCTATCGAAGTTTTAGAAAAATCCTTTAACATTCTAAGAGCAAAGAATTTAGATATTACAGCAATTCAAATTCTCAGTCCGAATGATTTTGAGCCATATAAAGGGCTGGAGAACGCAACTCTTATTGATAGTGAAACTGAAGAGATAATTAATATAGCTTTAGATTCAGAAAATCGAGCTGAATATTCTGAGCTATTAGAGGAGCATAATAGAAAAGTGCAGGATTTTTTTAGCGCAGCTCAAATTCAGTATACAATTTTTAAATCCGATGAAAGTCTGCTGGATTTTATCATTAAAAATCTAACCTTAATAGGATTACTTAAACGTAGTTAATGTATGTTTACTTTAGGTGGAGTCACGTACGGATTATTAAATCCTTTTTATTTTATACTAGCTCCTCTAGCCTTAGGAGGATTACTTTATGCTTATCGGCGCGGTGGACGAGGCAGAGAGTTGGTGGTCTCAACAGTAATGATTTTAAAAAGACTTCGTCGTGAGACCAGGGCCCGTAAAAAAATCATGCCTCCACTGAGATTTTTTCTTGAGCTTCTCTTGTTATTATTGCTTATTACGGCAGCGTCTGGATTGTACAAAAAAGGATTTAAAGAGAATTATGCTGTAGTTATAGATAATTCCTTTAGTATGAATGCACACTCTCCTTCAGAGATTAATCGATCTCTAATGGATATTGCAAAAAGAGACGCTCAAACTTTTATTGGAAGTTTACCTTTTGGCTCTGGAGTTGAGGTTTTTGTAACAACTCCAACACTGCACTCTGCTAGCGATGGGGTGATAGGCCGCGACAAGGCCGTTTCGTTATCAAATAATATTGAAGCTGAATTTGGACCGGATAATATTGATTCTGCCTTGAATCGAGTTAGTTTTAATGACTCTTATCAAAGAATCGCCATTTTTTCTGATATGGCCCCACAAAATCCATCTAGCGATAGTAGATTTTTATTTAGAGGCAGCTCGGATCTGGTAGTCAGAACACAAAATATTGCACTTTTGGATGCCAAAGTTGTAAGTGTTGATAGTGAGTCCAAAATTGCGAAAGTTACTGCGAAGCTTGCTGCGTTCACCAAAGACTCATTCACGACTAAGATAAGACTTGAGTTGTTTGAATCAAGTGACGGATCTAAAGAAGCAACGCTGATTAAAGAAGAAGAATTAGTTATTCCAGCTGGAGCAGTCAGAGATCTTTCGTACCGCGTGCCACAATCCTTTGCTTATCAGATTTCAATATCAACTAGTGATAAGAAATTTGATTCGATTACTCAGGATAATCAAGCCTTTTTAACCAACAGTACTCAGAGAAATAGAGTGGTACTGGTTGGAGCAATTTCTCCTAAGATTCTTGGCTTAGATAAGATTAAGAATTTTGAATTTTCTTGGATCAAGCCAGAAGAATATCTAGGTAAGACTAATTCAGAAGAAATATATATTTTTCATAACTTTGTTCCGAGCGAGTTGCCATCTCAGAGTTCTTTATTTGTTAATCCTCTTGAAAATGGAGATTTTTTTGAAGTTGGACAGGAATATATTACAAAGAATGAAGATCCTCTGGAAATTACTAGTTGGCAGGAAGCTGATGCTCTTACTTCTTATTTAAATCTACCAACTTTAAAATTAAAAACTTTAAGACCATTAAAAGCCAAGAAAGGCAGTATTCAGGTAATTGGTTCAAATAAAGGAACAGTACTTTTATCTTTATCAAATCAGGAATCTAGCTTTGTTGTAACTGGCTTTGAGCTTTTTCCTTTTCGAGGCAAAGAGGCTCCATTATTAAGTATTCTAACTTTGAATACTTTAAAATGGCTTTCTGGTTCAGAGTTAAAGTCTGGATATGAGAGAATTCCTTTTAAGGTCGATGCTGCAAAAATAAAATCAATAATTAGAGGCGGAAATTTTGGGGGAGAGACTATTAATTCGATTTCTTCTCCAGGTCTATACTTACTCTCTGAATCAAAAGATTCTTTAATCGCTACAAACTATTTTAGTGAAAGTGAGTCAGATACTATTAGTGATAAGAAATTTATCGTTCCATCAAATAAGGAGAGTTCTTCATTTAATGAGTCAGCTTTTGGTAATTATGTTTTTGAAATTGTATTAATTGCTCTGTTTCTGATTTTAGTTGAGATGCTTTTTAGTTTTAGAAATCTGATTGGCAAAGCTAGGAGAACGGTATGAGCTTTGACTCTCCGCAGAATCTTAGTTTGGCAATTATATTTATTCTTCTATTTTTCATCTTATCAATTACAAATTTCATTAAGAAGCCCAGGCAAAAAACTCAAGTTATCTTAAGATTTTTAGCAATTCTTTCACTCTGTTTGGTTATCTTAAATCCTTATCTAGAAAAAACCTCAACCAAATTTAGAGCAACTCTCTTATTAGACATCTCCGATAGTATGAATCAGTCTGTGTCGGATGAGTTACTAAATCAGGTCAGAAATATTTCAGGATCAGACTTAGAGCTTTCTCTTTACCCATTTGCAGGCAAGTCTTCGGTTGTTGCTTCCGATTTCTCAACTGTATCTAATACAAGAAAATTAAAAGAGACCTGGTCTTCCTTGAATATAGGCGAGACAAATCTTGAAGAAGCAGTATCGAAAGCTGCTTCATTAGATCCTGAAAATATTTTACTTATTTCAGATGCTTTCGAAACAAAAGGAAATGTTGAACAGATCTCTTCCTTGCTAAAAGGCAAGAAGAAAATCTTTCCATTAATTCCAAATGTTGACACAGATCTTACCTCAGCCTTTGAGATATCAAAATTACACGCACCTCTTGTGGCACCTTCCGAGAAAAGTGTTGAGATTCGAGCCAGCATAAAGAATGACACGAAAAGTATTCAAAGTGGTCTTTTAGAGATAAAGCATGGGAGTAAAGTTATTCAAAAAAGAACCATATCCGTTAATGCTGGCGGAGAATTTTTAATTAAAGCTGAAAGTGATCGATTTAAGGAGGGTACTCAAGAAGTTGTTGCAACATTCACTCCAGTTGATCCTAGAATTTCTCCTAGTATTAAGACTTTATATATTTCTGGGGAAAGTAGAGAGAAAATCTTAATTATTAGTTCAAATGAACAAGATGAGTTTTTGTTAAAACAAGCACTCTCTGGGCAGAGTTATCGAGTCGTTACCTTAACAAATCCATCAGTTAATACTACTAGTCCGGATTTGCAAGGCGTGTCTGCGGTACTTCTAAATAATATTAACTTTAGACAGTTACCTACTAAATTTCCAATTGAACTTGAAGCTTTTGTAAAGTCTGGTGGCGGCGCTGTCATGGTTGGTGGAAATCAGAGTTTTGGTCTTGGAGGATATTTGGCGACTACTATTGAAGACTTATTGCCTGTTGAGATGTTGCCACCTCAAACAATTAAAAAAAGATTGAATGTTGCGGTAAGTCTGGTTTTAGATAAATCGCGTAGCATGGCTAGCGATGATAAGATTTATTATGCCAAGGAAGCAGCAGCAGCGGTAATTAAAAGCCTTAAAGATGAGGATCTCATTGAAGTTATCGGATTTGATTCTTCACCCTTTGTCGTTACTAAGTTGGCACCACTTTCACAAGTTCGCTCGTCCGCATTAGAAAGAATTACCAGACTTTTTCCAGCCGGAAGAACCAATCTTTTGCCTGCTCTGCACGAGGCACGGCGCAGTTTCTCAAAAGTCGAGGCAGGGAGAAAGCACATGATAATATTAACTGATGGTAAAATTCCTGATGCTGGAGACTATTATATGGAACTTGTAAATATGCTCAAAGCTGAGGGCGTAACCGTTTCAACTGTGATGTTAGGTGATGAAATCGATCCTGGACTATTAAAGGATATTGCAATTCGAGGTGGTGGTTCTTTTCATCAAACAACAAACGCTACTTCATTGGCTAGAATTTTCTTAGATGACATTAAAGTAAGTACCGGAGAGAATACATTAAAGGAGAGCCAAGAATTTGCAGTCAAAAAAGGTACTGGAAGTATCGTTAGTACCTCGATTACCTCGTTTCCGCCTCTGCGAGGATATGTTCAGACTAAAGTAAAAGAAAAAGCCAATCTTGAATTGATTGCTTACGATGGAACTCGGGCCGAGCCACTTTTGGCTTCTTGGGATTACGGTCAAGGACGTTCGATTGCTTTTACTTCAGATGCCAATGGTCGTTGGTCATCTTTTTGGGCAGATTGGAGTAAGTTTACAAATTTCTGGATTGATATTGTTGATGCTTTAAAACCAAAAAGTTCAGTTAAAGATGAAAATATTAAATTTGATTTAAGATATTTTGTAGAACGTGGAGTTTTAAACTTAGATCTTGCTATATATTCTGAGAATGTATCGGGAGCTGTTATTGCAATTCTTAAGACTCCTGAACAAAAAGATCGCCCAATCTCTTTTGAGGAATTTTCAAATGGTCGATTCAAAGCCCAAGTTTCTGATGTAATTGCTGGTAAATATGAATTTAAGGCTAAGATCTCTGGTAAGGGACTTACTCCAATTTCATTTTATTTATCTGGAGATCTTTTCGGTGAAAAAACTGGTAGAGGATTTAATAAAGTTCTTTTAACGAATCTTGCCAACTCAACTGCTGGAGTAATTAATCCTAGTGCCCAGGATCTACGTTCTGTTGGCAATAAAGAAATTAAAAAAACATATTTGACTTATCCTTTGCTTGGCTTAGCCGTGGTGTTACTACTTCTTGAGATACTGCTTAGGGAGGCAGGAGATCTATTCTCTCGAATTAGAATCAAAGCTTAAAAAACGCAATATTAGCAAGCCATTAAGATCATACTACAATTTATTAGTAACTAATCTCGTAAAAATACAGGTCTTATC
>JAWXBT010000382.1:0-3092 GCA_034440315.1 bacterium | reverse complement strand
TTGAAAATGAAAAACACTATTTATTATCCCTCCGGGGGATAGTAACTTTCTAAAGCCTTTTCTTTTCGGCAAAGACTTTTGAAAGTTACTATATATTCATCTGAAGCAAATAATCTAGCAGACGAGTTCGTAAATAGAGTCTGTATGTATTTAAAAAATAAAAAGCCCATCACGATCAAAAATAATCGATAGTTTTCAACGTCCTGAAATAATACTGCTTAATGATTTGCGATAATTAGATCTTTCTCAATTTGCTGGGTTTTCTGAGAATTTTTCAGGGTCTATTACTATTGAATCTCAATTCAGTACTGCTGGAATTCTAGCAGTGACAAAGCCGCTGTCTTTGGCCACACCTAACACTTTGGCCAGGCAATTTCCGAGAATTGTAACTATGCCTTTTTCATTATTTAATGGATTAAATCTCAACTCTCTTACGATAGTAAGATTTTGTACATCTCAGCCAACTGGATTAAGCATAAAGAATCTAAGGTTTTTAAAGTAGTTTGAAATATGAGTTATATTTGGCTATTGCATCTGAATTTTACAATGTCTAGATTGAATCATCTGCTTTTTATTGTAATTACATTTCGTGCATCAGACTAAAACAATCTTTAAACATACTCCTGCTTTCACCAAGATAACCTCTTATCTTCAGCGAGCTGATATTGAAATTAATGGTACTCGTTCCTGGGATATACAGATTCATGATCAAAGAGTTTTTGAAGCAGTATTAAAGAGGGGTTCTCTTGGACTTGGTGATGCCTATGTAGACGGCTGGTGGGATAGCCCGAGCCTGGATACGTTTTTTGCACATCTTCTTGCTGCCGAATTGGAAACTGAAGTGAATCCATTAAATCTCATTCTTCTTCGTGCTCGAGCTAGAATTTTGAATCTTCAAGATCACATACGAAGTCGTCAAGTAGTAGAGGAGCATTACGATCTAAGCAACGAATTTTACTCTAAGATGCTCGATAAAAATTGGATGCAATATACTTGTGCATATTACGATCGGGTGGAGACTCTCGATCAAGCTCAGGAGCAAAAATTAGATCAAATTTGCCAAAAGCTTGAGCTTAAAACTGGAGAAAAAGTTCTGGAATTAGGTTGTGGTTTTGGTGGACTTGCAAAGTTTGCAACTGAACGATACGGAGTTCAGTTCGAATGTTATAACATTTCAAAAGAACAAATTGCCTGGGCTCGAAACTGGACAAAAGACTTACCAGTTGAGATTCACGAAAAGGACTATCGCTTAGCAAATGGTACATTTGATAAAGTAGTCTCCATCGGCTTATGTGAACATGTTGGATATAAAAATTACAGAAATTTAATGCAAGTAGCTCATCGCTGTTTAAAAGATAACGGGTTATTTTTACTGCATATGATC
Organism: bacterium; assembly: GCA_034440315.1. Taxonomy (GTDB): domain Bacteria; phylum Bdellovibrionota_C; class UBA2361; order UBA2361; family J135; genus JAWXBT01. Next base: position 1,708 of record JAWXBT010000382.1, on the reverse strand, counting down.
GGCGGAAATATTTCAGGAGTAAGTACCGATCCTTGGTTGGAAAAATATATTTTTCCTGGTTCAGTCATGCCATCAATTGAACAACTTTCTCGGGCATTTCAAGGATTATTTGTAATGGAGGATTGGCATAATTTTGGTCTAGATTACGATAGAACTTGCATGGCTTGGTTTGAAAATTTCGATCGTAATTGGTCTCAATTCAAAGATCAGTATGGGGAACGCTTCTACCTAATGTGGAAGTATTACCTACTTCTTTGTGCCGGTAGTTTTCGCAGCAGAAAGAATCAAAATTGGGAGATTGTTCTTAGTAAAGGAAGATTTCTCAAAAAAACAGTATCAAGTCAAAGAGCTTTCAATAAGGGCTGACATAGTTTTTTAGAAATCCGATCATAAAGTTCATTTAAGCGACGTTTAAAAACAGCAAAGGTGTAATTTTCTTCAGCTAGTTGAAAAGCGGCTTTTCCCAATTGGGATCGAAGATCATGATTAGATATGATCTTAAGAATTCCATCAGCAAAAGATTCTACTGTAGGCTCACAAAGAATAGAAACAGTTTTATTTAAAACTTGGGTATGAGTAGAAAGGTTAGTGGCAACAATTGCTTTTCCAGAGTGAAGATAGGAATAGATCTTCATTGGGGTATTATTACCTTTTGTACGAGGGGAGGCGAGTATATCTGCCTGTAACAGATACGCTCCCAAGTCTGCAACTGAGCGTGGTCCTAGGATATGAATTCTCTCCGAATTTCTTAATTGCGAAGCCAGTGCTTTTAGTTCTCTAACATGCACCTCACTACCACCAATAATTACAAGTCTGGCCTGAGGTTTATCTTCTGCTGCTTTTGAGAAAGATTCAGCTAAGAGCTCTACACCTTGATAAGATTCTAAATTTCCGACATAAAGCAAAATTAAATCTTGAGAAGAAGCTAAAATTTCAGATCGAAGATCAATTTTTTGTTTTAATCCAGAAACATCCATTAATGAGATATCTCTTAAAATATGGGTATCCTTAGATCCATGACGAATAGCAATCTCAGCCAAAGCATCGCAAACAGGAACTACTGCGTCACTAAACCTCACAGCAATACGTTCAAAGAATGAGAATAGTGGAGCTAAAGGTCGAAGTAGCCACCATTTTTCACTCAATTGAAGAGCAATAGATGAGTCCATGTCATAAATATACGGAATTCCAAATATAATTTTTAACATTAAGGCAACAAAAACTGATTCTTCAACTGCATGCACAATATCATATTGATTATGACGATTACGGAATGCCATTTTGATTGCCAAAAAGAAAAAAGCGAAATCACAGATCAATTTTTTAAGTGAAATTCCTGGACCAACTCCTTTAATAAAATTGCATCCACTTATACGCTGCAAAAATATTCCAGGAATCTCAATATTAGAGCCTTCATGATAGGTGAGGAGATCAACGCGACTTTCGGCTTGATTAGCAAACCTCTCTGAAAGCACCTCCATGGCCAACTTTACAGCAATTGGAGTGCCTCTTTCTTGAAAAAAGGGTTGTGGAGCTAGGAATAAGACCTTCATAGGAGGCATCTTAATATCTCGTTTAAAGCAGCTTTACCAGTGCCGCTTTCGATAAGGGGCCTGTTGCAAAACTATCTCCGTAACGAGAAAAGTGAGATTTGTGCCGAGACAAGGAAGTCGAGAGAGAAAACCGCAAGCATATCCTCTGGATATGT
>JAWXBT010000381.1:0-4161 GCA_034440315.1 bacterium | reverse complement strand
TTTGGCAGAATCCTCAGATCTGGAATATTGGAAGAGTCAGGCAAAAGTTCATCCAAAAGCAGCAAGCCTGTCATGACAAAAGTCAAATTGCTCTTGGACATCGACTAAATCAACTCGTTTTTATTAATCTCAAATCTAAGCTTTTAAGATCTAGCATTATGACTGTACCAAGTTATCAAGATTTTCTTCTTCCCCTGTTACAAGTTGCTGGTGATGGACAAGAGCATTTACTCAGTCAAACTATTGATTTTTTGAGTGGGCAGTTTCAGCTAACTGAGGAAGATAAAAAAGAACTTTTACCAAGTGGAAGACAAACTAAACTTGCAAATAGAGTTGGTTGGGCTATCACATACCTGAGAAAAGCAAAATTATTGGGAAGTGGGAAAAGAGGAACGTTTTATATCTCTGAAAGAGGACAAGAAGTGTTGAAGTCTAAGCCTGAGTTCATTGATCGTAAGTTTCTAGAACAGTTCTCAGAATTTATTGAATTTCAGAGTGTCAAACAAGATAATGGAGGAAATAATGTTTCTATAGTAGAAGACAATGACCAAACCCCTGAAGAAATCTTCGAGTTTAGCTATCAAAAGCTTAAAAAAGAGCTTGCTGAAAAATTGATAGAACAAATAAAAAGCTGCTCACCAAAATTTTTTGAAAGACTCGTAGTTGATTTGCTAATTGCAATGGGCTATGGCGGATCAAAGAAAGATGCAGGGGAAGCAGTTGGGAAAAGTGGTGATGGTGGGATTGATGGAATTATTAAAGAAGATAAGCTTGGGCTAGATTTTATATACATTCAGGCGAAAAGGTGGGATGCACCAGTAGGTAGACCATCAGTACAGGCTTTTGCTGGCAGTTTGGAAGGAATGAGAGCTAGAAAGGGGGTAATAATAACTACTTCGCAGTTCACAAAAGAGGCAAAAGAGTATGTAAAAATAATTGAAAAAAGAATTATCCTGATCGATGGTGAACAACTGGCACAGTATATGATCGACTTTGGTGTAGGTGTTAGCGAAATACAGACTTATATTCTAAAAAAGGTAGACTCTGACTATTTTGATGAGGATATTTGAGGGAGTTCTAGTTCAGTCTGACTAAATTTTGGTTTAAGTCTACTACAGATATCTGTTACATCATGTTCCGCCATAAAACCAATCCGATCTACTTCCTCCAAAGTGAGATAACGATACCCTTGAGGCGGATGGAACCCAACCCATTCTTGTTGTAGTCGGGAAAGTGCTATTGGTTGCTTAAATTCTTGCACTTGGTTCAAGAAAATTGCATAACCTGTGGAAGTTCCTTCAAAATAATCAAGGAAATCTGATTTTTTTAAACCTGATTTGTTACTAACTAGCGTCCAAAGTTTCTTCGGATCATTCCCTATGACTTCTTCTACTTCACAACTGCCTAGCAGAACTTTATCTGGTGAAGAGACATAGATCAGTAAAAAGTCTCCTCGGTTTACTCTTGGGCGAATTCTTCGTAGCTCAGCTTTTTTCTTGCCGTCAAAAATCAATCCAGCATATCTTGGCTGAATTGATAGAAGTAGAACATGACCATCACTTGATACTTTCATTACTTTTACACTCACAAAGAACGCCCGAAAGAATAAATCTCGAAGAAAGCCTCGCACGGAAGAAATCGTGGCGATTGAAACTGTGCTTTATTTCCCAGAACTTCATGGATCTTTTTTAGAGGTACAGGTCTATCAAAAAGCTCTGTGTTACTAAATCTGATAGCCATGACTTCATTGTTTAAGTTATCACCAGATAGCTTCTTTATATCTTTCCATTCATAAACGCCCAATCTTTTGAATCTGAAATAAAGTTCTTCAGGCTTGCCAATAATCACCTCATCAAGCGACGAACAAGCACGAATAGAACTTTTTTCTGTATAGCCTCTATCCTTATCATCAGAGATATACCACAGTATTCTGGCAGGAGCTTTAAACTCTTTTGACGGTAATCTTTTACTCCGATAGTAGACAGCTTCCCAATTTAGAGCGAGTTCTGAGCGTTCAGACCCAAACAAGTTCTGCTTTGCCAGCCCTTCATCAAATAATTCTTTCGCCCATATAGGTTTAATGGGAATAATAAAATTTGGGATATTAGCATCAGATATCTTAGCTGGATATAAAAATTTTTCTAGCTCAGAAATATATTGAGAATCTGATATTTCCTCTGATATCAGGTTCTCAGCAATTAGCTTGCAAATATTGTATTCATCTCCTAAACCCAAGCTGATAGTAACAAGCAAAGTAGATAAATCAAGAGCAGAACTTGCAGTATTTAGATTGATCTTAAGCCAGCTATCTTCAATATTTGAAAATCCTCCATCTTGAATGACTCTGACAACGAATTCATCTAGCTTTTGGTCGGTTACTTTTGTGAAAAATCTATTTTCAGAAGCCGATAGTGTTACTGCACGATAAATAATATGCCGAGCCAACGTCTCAGATAGGGCTTTGTATCTCACTCTAAGTATAGGTACGCTAAGTTCGTGTTTTTTGCTCCTGTCATAAGTAATCAATGCTATAGGATTATTTTCATCCCAAACAGCCAAACATTCATATCTGTCTGTTTCTACTAGCATTCTATTAAATCTGCTTTGAAAATTAGTCTCAAATTCTGAAGAGAAAAAATCTATAAGGACTTTTTGCTCTTCTAGAAGAACCCTTCTTTGTAAAAGTTTCGTGCCTGCTAGTTGAGCAGGTTGATACTCAATTTCTCTCCTAAGTTCATCTAACCTGATAATTAGCTCGGTTGGACTAACTATGAAAATCCCATGCTGATCATGGACTTTATCTGCATATGAGAGAAGCTCATCATTAGTAGTAACTACAAAGTTTGCCTCATCTGAAGCAATTGTCCTCGCTACCTGACGAATAGTTATATCCGAGATCTTTATCTCATTGCCGTTTGTAAGTAATTTTTTAAGTGACTGAAATGTTGATTCTAAAAGCTGAGATTGACAAGTGATCCTACCAAATTTATCTGCAAATAAACGCAATTTTTCTCCATCACGTTTACGAGAATGTATTTCATTGTAAATTTCATCAGTTATACAAAGTTCTAATTCAACTTGTACCCAGTCTGCGAAGAGACAGGCGGATTCTCTCTCATCTAGACCTTGCGAAGATATTACATAAAGATCGAAAAAGACACAAGCATCGAGAACCACATATAATTTTGTACTACGACTTTGATCGGCCGAGAATAGATCTCTATGCCCGTGACTATAAATCCATGTTGTTACTAGATGTCCTTGCTGATTTTTACCTTGCTTCTCGTGCATGGGGGTAAAACCAAACCTCTCCCACATAGAATCGATTCCATAATCTTGACGACATACAAGACGAATATCAAGGAAATCTGTAGTTATTTCTTTCAAGCGTTCAACCAGCAACTTTGCAATTCCTTTACCCTTACATTCATTTTTTACGCACAAATGATGTATTTTAATTATTTTTCTATGTGGATTAGCAAAGAGAAGATATCCTAAAAGATTTCCTTCCGTATCAACTGCTGTAAGTATTTGCTCTCGTTTTGCGTAGTCATCAAAAGCACCCTTCGGTAAATGACCTAGAGTTTTTGCATTTGCTCGCCCCAATTTTTTGACAGCCTCTACATAAGTAGAGTTACTGGCAATCTTCTCTATATTTACTTTTAGTTCATCCATATATATTCTTCCAGAATCTAAAGTTTAGTATGCCTTGTTTCTCTAATCTCCAAAAAATTAACAGAAATTTTTGATTTTTGCTCAGTACACGTTATTTAACAAGTCTTTAGACAATAATTGTACACTTATCAAAACATGAAGACAATAAATAGGCATAATTAAATCAATACTTCGGACAGTTTTTGAGGCAGAGGCTAAAACCCTTATTCTATCGTTAGCATTTAACCTTAGCGAAGTGTGGGAAACCCGCATTCTACGGTTGGCAATTTAAAAGTGTCCGAACCATTGTAAATCAAAGATATTTTAAAACTAGATAGACTATGGCTGTTAAACCGATTAATCTTCAAGTGTCAACAGAATCGCTTAACCAAGGAGAGCAAGCAATTTGTCAGGAAATTGCGGCTCAGTTGTACCCTCAAAAAATATTTACCTTTGGGCAAGCTCGTCACCTAGCAAACCTCTCTGTATGGGAATTTCAGGAATTTT
>JAWXBT010000380.1:0-6494 GCA_034440315.1 bacterium | reverse complement strand
GATATAAGCCGCCCATCCCACAATTCAAAAACTTTACTGGTATAAGCTGGAACGGTAAAAGTAAGGTCATTTCCAAATTGTGCGAAATTAAACACAGTGCTACTATTCCACCCGAAATTAAGAGATCCATTCGTAACTGCAGCCCCATCATCACCAAGAAAGAAATTACCGACTTTAGACGAAGACCTGCCAGCAACACTGAAAATATGGTAAAAAGTACTAGCTGGTATAATAACTACGCCAGGTATATTAATATCATCATTAGTCCCGTCAAAGCTTACTTCGGGCAATCCATTTATTTGATTTTCCAAGAAAGCTGGGCGTTTAGTGGAATCTATTTGCACCGCATTATTCTGGCGGTTTACTTTATTGTCCCAAAAATTAACTGCTTGACCATTGGGTAAGCCACCGCCTAAAACCCTGTTAACGTCATTACCTTTCATCCAGGCTTTCAGGTTAAAACTTGTAAATACATCCCCACAAGTCTCCGTTAAATTGGCCTTATTTTTAAGTCCAGGATTGCCATAATATAACCAAATATTCTTATTTGCATCTGCGGCAATAGTTGGAACCCGCACAAAAATTGTAGTGTATGGCGTATTTGAGGCTTCAACCCAAAAATTGAGTTCTGTAGTTTCATTGGTATCATAAACCCGCAAATCAGCAAAAGTCCAGCTACAATCGTTTAACAGATACATCGCCCTGGTATCTAGTTTAAATGATATTAAGTAATCTGTTTTAAGGGTTTTTGTTAGATTATTTAGAGTAATTTGTCTTTTAAAAGGGTTATTTTTAGCAAAATTATAGGCTGTCTGGTCGGTCACATCAGTCGCCACACTTACATTGGGGTGCATCTTCTTAAACTGATTGTTAAAATCTGCAATCGTTGACATACTAGGTAGATTTAATCGTTATTTTAAAAGAGTATTTATTGGCGTCAAAGGCAATGTCTTCACTATCTATTATAATATACGCAAAGCCATCAAAAATCAAAGTGCCAATCGTATTTAAAATCTGCACGTAAAACCTATCAACAACATATGGCAAGCAATATTGCTGTATCTGCGTATACTCACTTAACTCCAAACTATCAAACTCCATAGTAAGCTCGGCACGAGTACGTCCAGTTGCGGTCACGTTAATGTCGCCCGAGGTTGTTTCTAGTTCGACAATTTTTGACCTCGGCTTTCTAGAGTAGGAAACGTTAGCCTCCAGGGGCATGTTAATTAAGGTTGCGAGAGTAAGTCCAATTCTAAGCATAATAATATTTTAAATTCCTTCCTCAGCAAATACTCTTTTAACTCTCCTGGCAAGATCCCGAACATTTTTGTCATCTGCAAAGACAATATCGTTAATTATAATCTGGATAATAGGTTGTTTTTGACCGCCGTCTGACCCTGTAGCTGGCCCGCCTGATTTGGTTTCCATTTGTTTAGCTTTACTAGCGGTTATAACATCAGTGCCAGGGGCTAAATTGACGAGCAACTCATCTTTATGGACTCGAGCAAGACCGCCCTGAAAATTAGTAACCCCTTTAGCAAAGCCTGGAATTCTAATATTTGAACCGATATTCCCAAGCCCTGCCGTCGCAGTATTTCTTAATTCTGCCATTTTATTTCCAAGGCTTCCTATCATTCCTGACACCCCATTGATTAAGCTCTGAACAATGTTTCTCCCCGCTTGCTCTAGGTTAATGTTGCGAAGGAGATTGAAGACTTGCTCTGCCTGCTGGACCGCCCCCCTGACTTGATTAGCCCAGCTTGTGGCTGTTTGGGCAGCTTGATTGAGAGCTGCAATAAATAAGAAGATTGTGCCAATTATTACCCCGCCAATGACCGCAGCTAAGAATTGAAGCACTGGAATGACAAAAGGGCTGATAACGTTCCACAGTTGCATTAATGCCCCGCCTAGAATTTGAAGTTGACCCCATAATTGCATAAGAGCAGGCGACAGAAAGGTAAACACTGCCATGGCAATATCTCTCATTCCGCCGAAGTTTGTCACCCAGATGTAGTAAAGTCCTGCTGCTGCCACTCCAAGTAAAATAAATGGCCAGGTTGCGCTTAAGACTGCAAGCCCCAGCATGAAAAACCCCCCAGCTACCAAAGTCCCAGCTACAAAGCCTAAACCAACCAAAACTGACTGCATTAAAGGCGTGTTCGAGGTGACGGAATTATAAATCTTCATGAACCCATCTCTTATTTGGAAAAGGGTGTCAATAATCGGGCTATCCTCGCCAATCCCGAAAATCTCGCCTGTAAAATCGCCTTTAAAAATAACATTATATAAGTTAGTGAAATTAGTGACCAAGTCGTCGACGTTGATTTTTGACAAATTATTAGTTATAGCATTGGCCACTTTTATAATGCTAGGCGCAAGTTTATCGCCGAATCTTTGAGCCAGAACTACCACCTGCGTTCGAATTTGGGCGAACTTAAAGCCGAGGGCATTTACCCCCGTAGTCTGCTCTGCAAAGGCTGCATCTGTTGCCCCTGCCGCATTAGCCATCTCATTTAATTTCTTTCTAAAATCCTCCGCTTGTGGTCCAGCTAGACCTAAAGCTAAGATTTGACCTTCTATTGACCCGATAAAGCCTTGTAGAGGCTTCCCTGACTTGTTTGCTTCATTCACAATAGCTTGCATTGAGCCTTGCACGCCTAACCCCTTAATCATAGCCTGCCCATTTGCAAATCCTAATTTTTGCATTAAAGCGGTTGTGTCTTTAGTAGGAGCTAGTACTGATTGCAAAGCCCCAGCAAGTTGAGTGGAAACTTCAGAAGCCCCTCCAGTAACCCCCGTCATTGTTGCCATTACTGCGAATAATTCCTCTTGCGAACCGCCTAATTGTTTCATTAAAGGGGTTACTCTACCAACACTTGCCGCGAGTTCTGGAAAAGTAGTCTGCCCAAGCCTTACAGTCATCAAGGCCAAATCAGAAGCTTTTTTAACCGCCTCAGCCGAAGTATCGCCGTAAGCTTTAGTTACCGCCGAAGTTAAACTAATTGCATCTGTAGTAGTAGCAAGTCCAGCTTTAGCCGCTTTGGCGTTTGTTTCTAATATTAACATGCTATCGGCAGTATCACCAAAAGCCGAAACAACCTGATATAAACCATCCGAAATGTCAGCTGTTGAACTTCCCATTTTTATAGCAAGGTCCTGAACCCCAACTTTTAACTCATTAACCCGAGCGGTTGAGCCTGGTATCAAAGAGGCTATATTAGCCATCGAAGCATTGAATTTGTTGGTTTCAATAGTGGCAAAAGTTAAGGCCCCTATTCCAGCCCCTAACCCTGCCGTGAAGCCTACCTGCATTAAGTTAGCAGTCGCCGCGAAGCCTGCGTTCATTGTAGTCAGGCCTTGCTTAGCTACTTTTCCAGCTGTATCGTTTACACCAGCTAAGGCAAGCTTTGCTTTTTGAGTAGCATTTAATAGGTTTGTTGGGTCACCTTTTAGGCTGTATGTGACTGCTCCAAGATTAAGTGCCATATTGTTCTGTTATTGCTTTTCTTTTTTGAGTATACTTTGCCCTCTCTTCTTGATATTCTTCTGCGGTCATTTCGCCAATTACATTATCGCCATTCTTATTTATAAAATCTAGATTGTTGATTTTATCCTCGTTTCCAGTTTTTTCGCCTGTAAAGTGGCTTCTTAAGGTCCTAGCTTTTTCTAGGATGTCTTCTCTTTCCGAGGTCTTTACATTGCCTTTATCGTCTGTTGGCACGGTGTCCAGAAAAATCTTGTAATCGGCTACGGCAAAGAGTACTTGTGCTTGTCTTTGCTCGCTTTCATGAATAACCTCTAAGGCCTTGTTTGCTTCGTCAATTGTCCAGTCAAGAATCTCTTCTTTTGGGAAGTGTGTAAAATTCGCTATCTTTAGGACAGCTTCAAATACATTCTCTTGATCGTCTGGCCAATTATTTTCCACATGATTTATTTATTTAAAGCTTTTTTAAGGGTTTCGCTGCTACCAGTTACCGTTACAATTATGTCTTGGATTTCGTCGTTGCAAAGGTCGTTTATATCGCTAACAGTTAGAGTATCTTCCCCTTCCTTGGCAATTACCTTACTTAATAAAAGTTCCATCATTTCGTTTGAAGCTGTTATGTATAAGCTAGGGTCTGTTGCGCCTTGTTCTGCTGTGACTTTCCCGTAGTATTTAAGATTTTCTAATTCACCTTTTGAGATTACATTAAAGTTTAGAGGTTGCTCTCTTACAGTTACTTGCACTTGTTTCGATTTAAAAAATGACATAGATAATATGATTAACCAATTACACTAGTTACAGTTGCGCCACTACCACCTCCGCCAGTCAATACAATTGCAGGGGCAGATGTGTATCCTTGACCAATTCTCGCAGGGGTAACTCTAGAAACAACCGCACCTAGAATTTGAGCAACCGCAGAAGCTGAAATACCAGCGTAAGTAAATGTTACTGTGCCAGATGTAGATGTGCCAGCTAGATTGATTGGCGCTGTACCAATCGCGCCAGAAGTTCCAGCTACCGTTGCAGTGTAAAGATTACCAAGGTGGGCAACTTGAGCATTTAGTGCATAAGCTGTAGTTGCTGCAAATTGAGTACCAACCGCAACGGCTGGGGCTGATGTGTATCCTGAGCCTGGGGCAGTTACATTGTACTGGAAGACTCCAGCGCCTGGCAAAGCAATAAAGCCATACCTGCCTGGACTATTTTCTGGTTTAGTTGAGTCTGGTTGTCCTTCAAAAACAACGACGTGAGTACTTTGTTTATTAGTTGAAAACGCCCATTCAATCGCTTCCATAGAAACTGCCCTGTAAAGTTGAACAGCATGTGGGTTGGCTGAATCATCCCCATAAAAGACACCATCATCATCAAAGTGATTGAAAAAACAACTTAAAACAATTGGAGGTACGACTTTGCCTACTGCTCCTGTGAAGTCATAAGAGCCAGCATCGCCGTTTGCTATGTCAAGGTTGTTTCCATTAAACCACTGGAAAGCCCTTTGAAGGTTTGCCTTATGTTCATGGTTTAAAGTTAATTCCACGGTTAATTTAGTGCCTCCAGTAAAGACTTTGACCACGCCTTTTCCGGTGGACATATTTTCAACACTTACCAAGCTAGCATCTGCTTTGATTTTTACTTCCTTGTTTTCCAAAGGTCCTAAAGAGGTTATACCTAAGTAGCAACTAATTGCCCCTAATTTAATATTTCTTGTTGCGTTTGGTGTAGACATAATTTGTTAATAATTTAACTCCATCATACACTCTCGCCCCTGTGCATGCAATACTAGTCGTAGATTGTATCAATATCAGTATTATTGATAAAGCAGCTGAATCTAGTAAGATATATATTCTCATTATTACTTGATTTGCCATAAAAATAAGGCTCGGTGTCCACAAAAATTCTTTTGAAAGGGACATATGTTGTCCCAGGCACTAACTTGCCGCCTAGGTTTCTAAGTTTGTTGGCTATTGCATTTGAATTGCTAATCGCTAGTTTCATGTCAGAATTTTTAACGTAAATCCCAAAAATTAGCCTAGACAAAGAAGACTCGGACGGCGTAGAGCTTGGCTCGCTTTTAATCATAATTTGATTATGGTTTTGAGCGTTTGACTCTGGTAAAAATACCTTCCAATCGTCAAAAACAATATTTGTAAAACCTTGGGCGATTAAGTAAGTTCGGATATTTTCGTAAGCTAATTGCATAATATTAATTTAAAGCTTTTAATAAGTGAAAGTCAAATCTTTCCTGTAAAAATGCTAATAGTTGAGTTTGGTTTGCCTCTACTGGACCAGATAAAAAGAAACTTTCCCCTCCGCCTGGTCTATCGTTAATAATATGAGTACCATCTTTTCTCATACCCTGGTGTTGGTACATTGCATATTCTGTATTATAACCACAAACCCAGCCTCCAGCTATTTTTTGGACCGTAAAGGTTGATTTTAATATCCCCTCTTCCACTGGTACTTTATCAGCTGATAACTCGCCAATCTTGGCACCAAGTTCGCGTAAAGCTTTATCGTAGGCTACATCAACGACCTTCCTTTCCAGGGCTTCCAATTTGGCAAACACCTTTTCAAACCCTTCGACTTTGATTTCAACCCTCATATTATTTAAATGGGTAATTACTGCAATGGCATATGCAACCGAATAGCTCGCCGTCTTCACCTCGCCATTCTTTCACGTCTACAACGATATAAAATAAGCTATTAAATTCAATCTTAGTTCCTATTTCAGCGGATCTCTCTGACACTTGAAATTTACACACAATATTGACATCGTTGCCATCGCTATTTTTATAATGCTTGGCGGTCTTAACAAACCGACAAATTACCAAATCAAACCCACCCCATGTAATCTGGCCGTAGCCGTCGTTACTTTCCGTTGGAGTCCTGTATATTCTACAAGTTTGATTTAGCAACTCTTCCATAAGCTTAAATTCCTTGGTACGTGTACTTGGTAAGCAAATCTTTTGCGAGCGGTGACATTCTATTAGCTATATTATCAACTACCCCG
>JAWXBT010000379.1:0-2942 GCA_034440315.1 bacterium | reverse complement strand
ATTAGTTAACAGTACGGCATACCGCTTTTAAGAAACCAAAGGTTAGGATTCTTCATTTTTTACTTCCTGAAGTTTTTCCTTCGCAGGTCTTCCCATCTTCTTTACGGGGAGAACCCCTTCGACTTCCGCTGTAACCGTTTCCACTTCTTGCTTATTTTTAGAATCCTGGGCCATCTTAACTAGCATATCCTGGGCCATCTTCACCGCCATGCCCTGCAAAATCTTTTCTATTTCCGGAGTAATTTTAAGAGGAGGCCTTGGATTCAGGCTTTTACCAACATGCCCAAATTCAATATTGGTAATATCGTGTTCCGGCTCATTCATAACATTTAACTGAGCCCTATTAAATCTTTCAGAATCAGTGTCTTCAACGCAGACGAAGTCCACATTGTAAGCAGCGTGACCCATCATTCTCGCTATGACATCTTCATCCTTTGACTCAAATAATCCATCAAGGAATCTGGCATAGAGGCCGGGCCGTCCTAAAACTCCAGCGACTGGATTAGCAGAAACTCCATTACGTAGAGTTACGCCAAGATTCAAATTCTTAGATACAAATTTCATATAATTAGTTCATATTAATTAATAATCTTTTAGGGGACCGGGGAAACCCTGATCCCCTAAAACAACTTATTCTATTTCACCGAGCACTTCCACATAGTTGGAAGTAGCATCTGCCAAAGTAGTGGCATCTTTTACACGGATGAAAAGTTCTTCGTCACTCTGTCCATAGATTGCAAAATCACCGGCAGTGAAATCATAGACAGTCGTTTCTGTGGTGTCTATTGAGAGCAAACCAGCTAATTTAATTTCAGATCCTCCGCCTTTGCGCTTGAAAATCTGAACGCTATCAACAGCGGCTGTGCCCATATTTACACCATATTTTAGGCGCTTAAGACCAACGCGACGACCACGAGGGCTGTCAAAGTCACGGAAAGGTGACAAACAAACCCCGATTTCAAGGGCAGTTGAAGTGTCTTGCTTAACATCATACACAGCAGTGCTGTTGCCATCTTGGCTAACAGTAATAGCTCCAGTCAGCAAAGTGCTAACAGAACCTTGGGTTGACAAAGCATCAAGCAGCTTGGCTTCCCATGAAGCGCTGGCATTAATGCGGTTTACAACTGCTGACAAGGTGGTATCAGTAGCAAAAGTGGAAGTGGTTGTCCCAGCAGAGTCAATTAAGACAATGTCAGTAGCAGTAGTAACAGTGACTGAAGTCACTGCGTTCCCCGCTTTATTGCGAATTCTAATCGCAACAGGACCATCAGTCCCTCTGTTCACTATCTGAGTGCGTTTTAACAGTTTTCGGATTGTTAATCCATCGAGAGATCCCATATGTTTATTATTTCTGCGAAGCAATTATCCGTGCTTGCATCGGAGTTGCAGACAAGGCCGCAACGAGGGCCCATTTTTATTCCCCGGGCCCCCGAAAAGGGAGTGATATCTGATGGTAGCCTGGCTACCATCAGGAAAACTTACTAAAAGGGATATTAGACTGTTACTCCCTTAAGTAAACTGCAACGCTGGGCTTGCATTCTCTGCAATCCAACTTCAGTGATGTATTGGTCAATCTCACCATCAACATCAGGAGCCTGCACATTGGTCATCAACTTTGTATCGCGATTGTTCATATGGACATACTTGAAGCAATCCATATCAAGCAAGAAGGCATAGCCTGCGTACTCTTGGGTAAACAACGGATTATAAACAACATTGATGGAACCAAACGGAGTGATCCATTCGTTGATCTTCATTCCATAAGCTGTGTCTCCAGTTTTGGTTTGAATACTACCTCTTGCGATCTCAGTGAGAGATTGCAAGACATTACCACCGGCAAATAACCACTTAGTGTCATTACCGTAGGTGAAACCTTCCCGAAGGAAAGAGTTAAAGTCACCGGCAGTTATCGGACCACCCTGATTCTGCACATAGGAATTATTGACATTCAAGAATTCCAAGATGCCTCCAGTGGAGCGCATAGGATGCCCATCGGGGCCTGTAGAGTACTTCTTCTCAGAGAACCAAAACGCACGCTCTATCATGTGTGTTAGCTGCATATCGCTATGCAGATCAGACTATATCATTACCTATCGAAAGGAACTTCCCTTTAACGCGTATTCGCGAATTGGCGAATGCTGACATTTTAAGTTTAGTTTCTTCAGTTTTAGGTATACCTCGTGTAGTCGTTGAACCTGGAAATAATAATTTGTAATTTTCAATCCTTTGTTGTTTGCGGAATATATTGAAGTATAAACCGTAATCTATAAAACTTTGCTTGTTAAAAATAAACTTGGCAAAGATTTTTCCGGATTTCAATAACTCTCTTGTTACTTGCCCAACCTTGATTCCTTGTTCCTGACAAAATCTATGAAGTTCATAGATCCACAGGTCACAAGCTCCAATCCCGATCTTCATATCAAAGACCGGTTGGCCGTGATAAGAATGGACTCGCGTCATGGAAACATAACCTTCACTGTCTAGCAATCCTGAAATCAATTCTTTCTGTAAATCAGGTTTCCAATCTTTAAAATCAATCGGAAGGTTTTGACGCTTATTGGTTTGTGTTAATAGTTCGGTTACTAACTTTATATCACTTAGATATATTCCATAAACCAAATTATTAGCCGTAGTCTTTCTGGGTATTTCTGTCATTTGGACAGAGTTCTCTGAAAGATTAGATAAGGATACTTTTACTTTTTCCACAAAATCTTTATCAATAGCCTGTAAAGTAAAGGTTCTCTTATCGCTCGCAATAGAACCGTCTCCCAAAAAACTTCCAATAATATAAGCAAGAGACTTATTCATTTGTATTATCTCCTTGGCTGCGGATTGACTGCACTGGTTTATTTTTACTCTTGGGTAAAACCAGATACTCAGTGTTTCCCGCAATTTAAAGGTATTTAATTATGCTATTTCTAGCATAATGGACAATAGTTTAT
>JAWXBT010000378.1:0-5005 GCA_034440315.1 bacterium | reverse complement strand
TGTGGTCTGTGGTAATGATATCTATCAAGGAATTGATTAACAACCAGTGTCAGTTCTGGAATCTGGTGGGGGTTATATTTACTCCAACCTAAACACTCTTTCCTGACTGTTCTGTTGAATGATTCAATGTAACTTTGTTCATTTTTCTTATATGGTCTGGAGATTCTAAATCTATCAGCGTAGTCGTATACTTTAGCCTTGAATTTATCTTTAAATTCATGTCCACCATCAGCCTGAATTAAATTTGAGTGCGAGCTGAATCTCCTTATCATGCAGGTGTCCAGAAACACAGCTCCATAATATGAAGTCAGCTCTGGTGCAAGTATGACATCAGCTTCCTTGGAGAAAATATCTACAGCTGTGAAGGCAAATATCCCACCAAAATCAATTGAATCCATCTGGATGACCTTTCTAGGCTTAACTGTATGAGGCACGGCTCCTCTTTTCAGGTTTGTTTTCCACTTACTCTTGAGTTTATACTTCTCACCCAGAATCTCATAAATTTTAGATACAGCAGGAGAAGAACCATATTCTTTCTTGAGAAAGTATTTTATCTTCTGACCACAGCAATCGAATTCCCTGTCCCTTATTTCCCAGACCCTTCTTTTCAGGATTGGATCTATTTGTCTTCTGATTCTCGCAACCTTTTTAGCCTTGGAGTATCTGCCTAAGAACTCAATCAATCCATATGCCAAAATATCTTTTATCCAAAGGTGAACAGTCTCTCTTTGTACGCCTATTTTGGAAGCAATATGACTCTTTGGAATTCCGGCTTCAAACAATTCCCAAGCCAATGTTATTTTTGTTATATCCAACACCTCCATAATTTTACCTGAAGTGTCGGATTTCTACGGAGAATATTGCGTTAGATTGACTCTCAAATTCAAGAAATGAATGAGCTTGCAACCAGAGAAGGGTATCTAATTAAAGAAATTTGCCGGGAAAGTCACTCAGCCAAAGAATCAGGACAACGACCAGTTTTCAAGAAACTTCTTGAAGATATTAGAAATGGGATATTTACAGGTATCCTTACTTGGGCACAGGATATAAATCCAGATAACAAACCAATTAGTCTGATGGATTATTCCAACTACGCATTTCGTAATGGAACAATGCAAGAAAAAAGAGAAATAACCAACGTATTAAAGAGACAACTTTATATACATAATGAAATTGTAACTTCAGTGCTTCTAATCTAAAAGTTTTATCTTCAAAGAGAAGATTAAAATTAAATTTAGAGAAAAACAGACTTTAGTGTTTTAAAATAAATCCTGTTTCTTATGGATTACAGTATCCACAGTTTCCTGCATAGGCAACTTTCTTTCCATCAGGATACAGTTCTTCTTTGATAAATCCACACTTCTTGCAGGTATAGACATCAGCTAATGTGCTATCAGTTTTTAATCCACAATGTTCACAAGGTAAACCAGGCTTTTTCCGGGTAATACTAAATCCAGGAATGCCGCATTGGGGACACGCTCTCAGAGCATTTTTCACTAAATCTTCTGTAGCTAAACGTATATTTTCCATGCGTGTTGGGTTTACATACGCTCGCATATCTGTTTCAAGAAATACTTTTCCTCTTAGTGGTATTTTGAGAAACTTCTTTACTGCCTCCTCGAGCTGTTCGACTGTTGTCACACCCTTAACCATCCCCAGGCTAATATCAGGATGTGCTCTAATTACTATCCCATGAGACGGAAAACCAATAGCATTTGCAAATTCGATTGCTTCATCAACACTACTGACATAGCGGTGGCTATCATTGGTTTTTAAGGAAACGCTTCCTCCGATAATTTCTAAATCATGTTTTTTATCTATCAGGACAACAATCTCTGTATTGGCAGGAATAAAAGGAGAAGCAGGATGAGGACCAAACGTCCCTTCACTGGCAATGCCAATTTCAGCACCAGTGAGCCTCATGCCCTCTTCAGCTTTTGCTCTGGCTGCTTCAAGCTGTGAGCCTTTTCGATCAATATCTCTGGTAAATGTCCCAAATTGATCGGTATCAATTGACTCAGGAACAATGATCTTCAATCCAAGCTGTTTCTCAAGAAGTGGAGCGATAACCTCCTCCTTTTTATGTTTATTGGCGATAACAGCTGTCCTTCCATTAAAAAAATCTCTTGCTTTCTGCATATTTTTGCTTCACTTTCAAATTTACTGAATGCTCTGATCTAAAAAGTTCTTTTCTTTTTTATTTTTTTCTTAATACTTCTCATTCCATGATTGATTATCCATAACGTTTCTTTACCAGGGTTTTCTTGCTGCCACACGTTAATAATTTCTATAGCTTTTTCTGGATAAGACTTATACAAGTCATTTAAGTTATTTCCTACACTTTTTTGGACAAATTTTGACGGATCTGATTTAAGGTTTGAAAGAATTTTTTTATACGTTGTAAATTCATCTAAACAAACTGTACTTTTTTTTGACCAAGGAAGATTAATTCTCAGTCCTTCACTAGCAAGGCGGCGTACGTGAACGTTCTCATCTTTACTCCATGCGAGCATGATTTTCATTGTCTCTTTTGGAAATTTCACAAGTAAGGGTCGGATTGCATATTCGCCAGTAAAGCGCTTGGTGAGGCTATGTATAAAATTACTAGAGACCGTGAAATTTTTGGTACCATGTCGCTCAACATACCGCCCAATCGGCCAAAGCCAATATCCTTGACTAAACATACCAGTTTCTGTCTTTAATTCAGGACCTAAAATTTTTGTAAACAAGGAGATGTTCTTAACATAATTATCTCCAAGAAATTTTTCAAATGCATTGGAAAAAACATCTTGCCTTTCTAAAAATTCTTTATTAACTATATTTTTAGCTACATATGAAGAAAAGCTATTTGAATCAAACCCTATGAATACATAGGATATCTTATCAGCAATCAACCGCGCAGTTTCATCATCATAATAATCTTTAAACTTTTTAGCCATAAAGATCTTTATTATATTATATTTTGTTGTTAATCGTTTGCGTGCAAAGATTACGAATTTTTCAAATTCAGAATAATAGTAGCTTCAGTAGAACTTTTTACACCAATATCATACTAGTTGTTTAAATTAATATTTTGGGGATATCGGGATTAGAGAATTATTTCAATATTATCAACGCTTTTAGGTTATTTTTTCGGTCCGAATCTTTTGAAGAAAAATGAGGCGATTAGCAAGCCAGTTCCGACTATTTAGAGAGTAAGGTCACTCTCGGTTCTAATATTGGCTGTACCTCACGGTCTGAACCCTTTCAATCGCTATAGCCGAATGCGATGCCTAGGGTTATAGTCTGAAAAAGTTTGAGTAATCAAATCTAGTACCTACCATATTCTCCAAACTATCTGAGTTAGTTTCGCATGGTGTTTTTCATCTATTCATCTGCGAGTCATAGAAGAAATAGTTATCCAGCCTATCTGAATAGTCCCAATCTTTAATTTGTCCGAGATTAAGTAAATAGATAGCTTGATCGGTCTTGGTTTTGTCATAAATATCAGTGTCCCTTATAATCACCCAGCTTGCCCAATCCCCCTCCTGCAATTTAACTTTTTTGGAATAATAACTTATAGGAATATATTGATTCGCATCCATTATAACCACCTGTCTATCCAATCCGTCTGCGTATTGGGCTATATTCTTAAACACATAGGGCTCGGGCTTAACCCATATAATCAAGTAAACAGCCACAATAACGTATACTATTAGTATGGGCTTGGGGATAGACGTGGCTATGTATACCAAAAACAACGTGCCGTATCCTATCAAATAACGTTCGACAAATAATTGCTTACCAAAATATGTGTCGGTCATTGCCACTAAAACTATAGGTAAAATCCCTGCTATCAGGAGTAGTGTTTCTTCTTTGGTCGGTTTAGATATACTCACTAATATCATTAAGGCTATTATCAACACAACATACAAAAGCTCACCACGAATCGGAGTCGGGTTGGTTGGAGCCGGCAAGTTTATATCAGTGCTACTGGTAGCAACAAAGAAAAACGTATGAATTGTCTCCGGCACTCTGTGTAAAGTAAACTTGGGTATCCAGTCCAGACCCGTGCTATTGGCACTGCCTAGCATTATCGGTATGTACAGACTTACGATAATCAGAACTGGTAGCAAGTAAATCAGCGCCTTTTTACTGTTTACAAACATAACCACAAAAACCGCTATACCAAAAACCGCTACATAATGGGTTAAAAAGAGTAGGGGTAGTAAGATGGAAACTCCCAGATACTTTTTTTCTTTCACTGCTTTAAGTACAAATAAAAACGTTAATACAGTTAGAAAACACAACATTGAATACGATCTAGCGTCATTTGAGTGTGCAACCAGAAATGGGTTTATAGCCACAAATAAAGACGCCAAAAGCGCCTTTCGCCTGTCGGAGTTTATATACATAATGAGCTTGTATATAAGGGGAATCAGCAAAACTCCAAATATTACTGAAGGAAACCTTAACGAGACCTCAGAGCTTCCAAAAACAGTTGTCCAGCCTTTCAAGAGTAAGTAATAAAGGGGTGGGTGTACATCTAGCTTGGATAAGTTCAACACGTCCACAAAGCTGTTGCTGACCATTTTGGCACTAAACGCTTCGTCATACCAAAGCTCTCTGCTTGGTAAGTTATAAATCCTCAACACAAGACCTAACAAAACTACAATTAATAAAACTGGGCGGTTTATTTTCATCCAGCAAATTATAATCTAAATCATAGTTTCGCATAATCGTAAAAAGTTTTTTAATAATTAGACGCACTTGGAACCATGACCTCAGTATCTTAGTCATTTAGGTCGTGAATATCGAGGGTGCGGTTACATGCCTGCCCGTCTTGACTGGGAGTACCGGTCTAGACCCTTTTAGTCCTTATAAGCAGAATCAAGGTTGTTGTTTCTATTTATTTTTCTCAATACTTCTCATTCCGTGATTGATTATCCATAACGTTTCTTTACTAGGGTTTTCTTGCCGCCACTCGTAAATAATTTCTATAGCTTTTTCTGGATAAGACTTATAC